>NZ_JCALCO010000017.1:0-133561 GCF_059812385.1 Mycobacterium sp. NGS58
TTTGAGCACCGCTAATATCGCCACAATCGCCTCGACGGATCGCGGAAAAAGCAGCGCCACACACCCACCCGGGCCCGCGCCATGGCCGGCCAACACATGCGCCAACCGATTAGCCGCATCGTCCAGTTCGCGGTAGGTCAGGGACAGGTCCCCGCCAGTCAGCGCCACCGCCTCCGGTGTGCGGGCCACCTGCGCGGCGAACAGCACCGGGACCGACATCGGTGCGCATGCCGGCACGGTCAACGTGGCGCGGTTACCCAGCGCATCCAATTCGGCTTGCTCGGCTTCGTCGAGCACGTCAATCCCCGACAACCGCTGGCCGGGATCGGCGCTCAACGCCGCCAACACCCGCCCCAACCGGGCAATCAGCGCCTCGATACTGGCTGCATCGAACACATCGGTGCGGTATTCCACCGTTCCGCCGATCCCGGCGGGCTCACCGGCCTCGGTGAAACGCTCGGCCAACGAAAACGCCAAATCCATCCGGGCGGTCTGGGTGTCCACCGGCAGCGAAGCCAGACGAAGATCCTGCAACACCAGCTCCGCAGCGGGATCGCGGTTCCCCGCGTACTGCCAGCTCACCATCACCTGCACCAGCGGGTGATGCGACAGGTTGCGGGTCGGGTTGAGCCGCTCCACCAGCACCTCAAAAGGCACGTCTTGGTGTTCGTAGGCGGCCAGGCTGCGCGCGCGGACCTGGGCCAGCAACTCCGCCATGCTGGGGTCGCCGGCCAGATCGACCCGTAACACCAAGGTGTTGACGAAAAACCCGACCAACTTATCGAGCGCCGAATCAGTACGTCCGGCGATGGGGAACCCCACCGCCACCTCGGCGCTGCCGCTCAGCTTGCCCAGCAGGACGGCCAGGGCGGCCTGAATCACCATGAAACTGGTCGCGTTGTGCGCCCGCCCCGCGTCGCGCACTTGCCGCTGCAACTCCGCCGGCCAATCCACGACCACACTGGCCCCACGCTGATCGGCCACCACCGGATACGCCCGATCAGTCGGCAACGCCAACCGCTCAGGCAACCCGGCCAACGCCTGCTCCCAATAGGCCAACTGGGCGGCAATAGGGCTGTCCCTGTCCTGCAGCTCACCAAAGCTGTCGCGTTGCCACAACGTGTAATCCACATACTGCACCGGCAAGGGCGCCCAGTCCGGGCCGTGCCCCGCACACCGGCTGCCATAAGCCATGCCGAGATCAGCCAACAATGGGGCGATCGACCAGCCATCAGCAGCGATATGGTGCACCACGGCCACCAACACGTGGTCTTCGTCCCCAAGCCGGAACAGTATGGCCCGCAACGGGATCTCGGTGGCCAGATCAAAACTGTGCCGCGCCGCCGCGCCGATGGCCTGCTCCAATCGAGCCGACGCCCAGCCGCGGGCCTCCACCACCTCCCACCCGAAATCGGCTCGCTCCACCGGGACAACTACCTGCTGGGGGATCCCCTCGGGTGCGACGAACACCGTGCGCAGACTCTCATGACGGCCCACCACATCGGCCAGCGCCGCCTCAAGCGCCGCGGCGTCCAGACACCCCTCGAGCCGCAACGCGGTCGACATGTTGTAAACCGCGGACGGCCCCTGCAATTGATCGATAAACCACAACCGCTGCTGGGCAAACGACAACGGCACCACCGCCGGCCGCTCCACCGCCACCAACGGCTCACGCCGCCGCGAACCCACACCAATACAACCCGCCAACTGGGCCACCGTAGGCGCATCGAACACGTTGGGTACCGCAAGATCGGCGTCCATGCTGGCGTTGGCCGCCGCGACCACCCGCATCGCCAACAGCGAATCCCCACCCAAATCGAAGAAGGACTCGTCGACCCCGACCCGCGCCAGCCCCAACACCTCGGCGTAGATGCCGGCCAGGATCTCCTCGACCGCGTTGCCCGGCGCCCGGTAACCATCCACATCCCGGGACTCCGGTGCGGGCAGGGCGCGCTTGTCGAGTTTGCCATTGGGCGTCAACGGCAACGCGTCCAAGGCGATGACCGCGGCGGGGATCATGTAGGCCGGCAACCGCTCGCCCAGCACCGCGCGCGCCTCCCCGGGGTCCGCGGCGCCGGTGATATAGCCCACCAAGCGTTTGTCGCCCGGGCGGTCTTCGCGGGCGATCACCACCGCCTGCGCCACCCCGTCCACCCCGGCCAGGGCGCCCTGGACTTCGCCGAGTTCGATGCGATACCCGCGGATCTTGACCTGCTCATCGGCGCGGCCCAGATAGGTCAGCTGCCCATCGGAGCGCCAGCACACCAAATCCCCGGTCCGATACATGCGCGTGCCGGCGCCCCCGAAGGGGCACGCCACAAACCGTGACCCGGTCAACCCGGTTCGGCCCACATAACCCACGCCCACCCCGGCCCCGGCCACATACAACTCACCGACCACGCCGACCGGCACCGCACGCAACCAGCCATCGAGCACAAACAACGCCGCCCCCGCCACCGGCGACCCGATCGGCACCACCGGTGGCCCAGGTGTCAGCGGCGCGCTGATCGCCACGCACATCGTGGTCTCGGTCGGGCCATAAGCGTTGACCATCAGCCGCCCCGGCGCCCAGCGATCCACCACCTCAGCCGGGCAGGCCTCACCGACGATCACCAACGCTGTCGACTCCAAACCCTCACCCGAGAGCATCGCCACCGCCGACGGCGTCTGAGTCAACACGGAGACCTTCTCGGCGATCAGTACTTCCCGGAAATCATCCGGTGAGCCCGCGACCGATTCGGGCACCACCACCAGCCGTCCACCCCGCAGCAACGCACCAAAGACCTCCCACACCGACACGTCGAAGGCCAACGAATGACACAACGGCCACACCCCCGCCGTCGGCAAGCCAGCATCCAACGACCCCAGCAGCTGGGTCACACTGTGGTGAGTGATGGCGACACCTTTGGGGACACCGGTGGTGCCGGAGGTGTAAATCAGGTACGCGATGTCTTCAGCAGCGGGCGTCGGCAGCGCCGTGCTGGGCTGAGTGTCCACAGCGGCATCGTCGACCTCGATGACGACCTCGGCGAAACCTTCTAGCCGGCAGCGCAACTCGGCGGTGGTGATCGCCGCGATCGGCGTGGCATCCTTGAGCACGAATTCGATCCGGGCCGCCGGCACCGCCGGGTCGATCGGTAGATACGCCGCCCCGCTCTTAAGCACTGCCAACATCGCGATGACCGCTTCGGCCGAACGCTCCATCAGCAGCGCCACGCACCGGTCCGGGCCCACACCCTGGCCGGTCAGCAAGTGCGCCAACCGATTAGACGCCAGATCCAGCTCGCGGTAGCTCATTGAGCAGTCCGCGTGGGTCACCGCCACCGCATCCGGTGTCTCGGCCACCCGCGCGGAGAACAACGCCGGAATCGAGACCGGTGGGGTCACCGGCTTGCTCAACACCGCCCGATTACCGAACGCATCCAGACGGGCACGCTCAGACTCATCAAGCACATCGATCGACGACAGCGACTGGGTCGGGTCGGTGGTCATCGCCGCCAGCACCCGATCCAGCCGCTTCACTAGGTCCCGGATATCAAAATCCGAAAATAATTGCCCAGCGCCGGCCGTGCTGAGAAAAACCCGATCGTCGTCCCTATAAAAGAACAATCCAACTTGGTCGACGAGATTAGTGTGGGTCAAGGTCCCCGATGCCGGGGCGCCCGCAAAATCCAAAAGGTGTGTAGTCGGAATGTAATTGACGATTACCCGATTCGGCGCTTGCCCAGAGCCGCGGAGGCGTACCTCATTCTCAATGAGGCGGACCGGGAACCGCTGATGCTGCAGCGCTTCCCGCAGTCGCGCGTCGACATGTTCACAAAAGCCGGCAACTGCAGTCCCTGGCGATGCTTTCAACACCAGTGGGACGTCCCCGGAAACCATGCCCGGAACCGTCTGTATTTCCGGACGCACACGCCTGCTTACCGCAAATTCGAGCACCACGTCTGAACTCTCGGCGTCGAACCCATGCACCAGCAGCGCGCACGCCGCAGTAATCACCGACGAGCGACGCAGCCCCAACGCCCGCGACAGCTCCTGCATGCCTGCGACGACGACAGGGTCCAATTCAACTGGTACAGAAGACTCATAGGGATCACGACCGTCCGCAGCGGGCGCCAACCGAGAACGTGGTTCGCTTGCGGGCGGCAGGTTCCTCGTCCAATAAGCTTGATCGTCGAGGTAATCGGTGGACGTATTGTATTCTAATTCGCAAGCAATCAGATCACTCAGCGGCCCAAAAAAAGCAGGCGGAATCGACACGCCTGAAGCCATTGCTGAATAGACGTCTGCAATCCGATGACAAACAAGAGCGAGGCCGACCCCGTCCGCCACTATATGATGCCAGCATACGAACCAAAGGAATTCATCTTCCCGCGTCTTCAACAACGCAAATTTGAAAAGCGGCCCGGTAAGCGGCATCAGCGTGCGCTGAATCGAGGACGTCAACCGATAGGCGTGCTGGACAGGATCCTGCGAACCCGTTAGGTCGTAGCGAGCAAGCTCAATATCCGGGTAATCGACCGTCTTCTGGAAAACCTGGCCGTCCACTTCGAAGAAGGAAGCTCTAAGCGGTTCGGCCTCGCGTACCACTTGAACGATCGCGCGCTGAAGCAAACCGGGGTCTATCCTGCCCTCGATTCGCAATAGCTCGCCCATCTGCCACCGCGCAGCAAAGCGACCTGTTTCTTGTGCAAGCCAAATGTCTAGCTGCCCGCGTGTCAGCGGAAGGGCTCGGCTATCGAGTGCATTCAATTACCCACCCCGAAGATGCTTGTCTTACCACCCCGAAGTTGAACCAACCATTGCCTCGGCTGTCCGCTGTCCGCCCCGCGCAGACGTAAGTCACCAGGCGACCCAACCCTACTGCCGCCCGACAAGCTCGGTGCGGCGTTTCGGCGAAGTTTTTGATTGGGACTGAAAGACTTTTGGCTGCCCCGTATCTGGCGGGCAGGAGGCCCTTCCCCCGGTTGACGAACTTTCCGTTCTAGCTAATGCTGCGCGCGGGCATAACTGACGCATGATGAATAGTCAGCAAAGCCGGGCTGAAGCATTAAGCGCACGGGAGACCCAGCAAAGAAGGCATCCTTCGGTAGGGTCCTACGCGTCAGGGCGTCGCATCCGCCAACTGCTTTGAGCTCCTGCTATCGGTCTCGGCAGTCCGACCAACGGCCGTGTTGTTGCCGTCAAGGATTTGACTACCGCCAGGCGCTGGTTGATGAGATAGCTGGAGTCGGGTCCGCCACCGCGCGCCATGCGGTTTGGGCGGCTATTTCGGTACCTGTGCCGTGGCGCTTACCATTTCTTACGTTGCTAGGCGATGGAGGCGGATTGAGCGGGCCCGAAAACCTGGATTTCTTCACCGACAAGTCGCTCGTCGATGACCCCTACGGCTACTACGACGCGATTCGTCGTTGCCCAGTATGGCGTGAGCCGGCGCACGGCGTGGTGATGGTTTCGGGGTACGACGAGGCTGTCGCGGTGCAACGGGACACCGAACAGAACTTCTCGGTGTGCAACATCGTCAGTGGACCGTGGTCCGGGATTCCGCGAGCAACCAACAGTGACGACGTTTCGGATCTGATCGAACAGCACCGCCACAGGGTTACGTTCGGCGACTACTTCATATCGTTTGATCCCCCGAAACACACCGCGCACCGCTCGCTGTTAAACAGGTTGTTTACGCCGAAGCAGCTGAAGAACAACGAGGATTTCCTTTGGCGTCTAGCCAATGAGCAACTCGACTGCTTCGTCGCACAGGGCAAGTGCGAGATCGTCATTGACTACAACTTTCCGTTCACGCTCGTCGCGATTACCAATCTGCTGGGCGTGCCCGAAGCCGACCATGAGCGATTCCGCCGCGCTGCGACAGCCAGCAGGCTAGAAGGCGATCGCAGTGGCTTCGTTGGCGTGAAGGAGGAGTGGTTCGTCGAGTACATCGAGGATCGGCGGCGCAATCCACGCGACGATGTGCTCACCGAGCTTGCGCTGGCAAAGTTTCCCGACGGCACGACACCCGAAGTGATTGACGTTGCCCGTGTCGCCACGTTCATGTTCGCCGCCGGCCACGGCACGACGATCGACCTGCTGAGCCTCTCGATGCTAATGCTCGCCGAGCGACCTGACTTGCAAGAGCAGTTGCGTGAGGACAACTCAAAGATCCCCGCCTTTATCGAGGAGATGCTGCGCATCGAGAGTCCGATCAAATCGAACTTCCGCATGGCGCGACGCACCACGAGGATCGGCAACGTCGATGTGCAAGCCGGTACCAGCGTCCTTGTGATGAATGGTGCGGCAAACCGCGATCCCGGACGGTTCGACGAGCCCGCCGAATTTCGCCTTGGACGCCCAAACATATTGCAACACATCGCATTTGGCCGAGGCATCCACACTTGTCCGGGTGCCCCGATTGCACGCGCCGAAGTGCGGGTGAGTTTAGAGCGAATCCTCGACCGGATGGCTGACATCCGGCTTTCAGAAGCCAAGCACGGTCCAGCAGGCGATCGTCGGCTCGAATGGGACCGCACCTTCCTTTTCAGGCGCCTCAAGGAATTGCACCTCGAGTTCACTCCGGTTGATTAAGCGCGCCCGACGCAAAATCCTGGGGCACCCGCGACCGCGGTCGGCCAGGAGTTGCGCGGGTGGAGCTGTCAACGCCGACCCGGCGGAAAAAGGTGGGAGGCGGCGCCTCCGCGGAGGTCAGCCTCGCTGCACAACGTGCGTTACTGATGCAAGGTTCGATAGGGGGCGTTCCGCCGGGCTTACCCGTGACTGAAATGTGTATCTGGTCGGTTTTGCGGTTATCTCTTTTCGAGATTTCGTAGGGTACGCGCTATGCCGACCCTCAACGATGCAGAGCCGGCATCACACAACTAGACGACACACAACGCGCGAAACGAGCCCGATGCCCGTCAAACCGACCACGCTAGGCCGTACCAAGAAAGACCGGACCAGCTTGCCGCCTCGCTGGTTTGTCGCCGCGGTTATCGCGATCGGCGGCATGCAGCTGATGGCCACGATGGACGGCATGATCGCGGTCGTCGCCCTTCCCAGGATCCAGAATGAGCTGGGCCTTTCTGATGCCGGGCGCAGTTGGGTGATCACCGGGTACGTGCTGACTTTTGGCGGGCTGGTCCTGCTGGGCGGCCGTCTCGGTGACACCATCGGGCGCAAACGCGCCTTCATCCTCGGCGTGGCGCTGTTCACTATCGTCTCGTTGATATGCGGCATCGCCTGGAACGGGGGCGTCCTCGTTTTAGCGCGGCTGCTGCAGGGCGTCTCCGCCGCGATCATCGCACCGACCGGCATGGCGCTGGTGGCAACCACATTCGCGAAGGGGCCGTTGCGCAATGCTGCGATGGCGGTGTTGGGCGCGATCGGCGGTCTCAGCTCGGTGCTGGGTCTGGTGGTGGGCGGCTTGCTCACCGAGGTGTCGTGGCGGTTGGTGTTTTTGGTGAACGTGCCGATCGGGCTGGTTGTGCTTTGTCTCGCCTACGCCGCGCTGCGCGAAACGCAGAAGGAGCGGACAAAGCTCGACGCGGCGGGGGCAGGGTTGGCCACATTGGTATTTACCGCGATGGTGCTCGGCTTCTCGATGGGGCCGGAGAAGGGCTGGCTGTCGCCCATCACGATCGGTTCGGGTGTGGTGGCCCTCGGCGCTTTCGTGGCGTTCGTGGTGGTGGAGCGCAGGGCAGAGAACCCGGTCGTTCCGTTTGGTTTGTTCGTTGACCGCAACCGGTTGGCCATGTTCGCAGCGATGTTTCTGGCCGGCGGGGTTATGTTCACGCTGACGCTGCTGATCGGCGTGTATGTGCAGGACATCATGGGCTACAGCACCCTGCGCGCGGGCGTGGCGTTCATCCCGTTCGCCGTCGCGGTGGGCGTCGGTGCGGGCGTGTCGTCGCGGTTGGTGATGTCGTTGCCCCCGCGGGTGGTGGTGATAATCGGCGGCCTACTCGTGCTGGGCGCGGTGCTGTACGCCTCGATTCTCCACCAGGGCGTGCCGTACTTCCCGAATCTGGTGCTGCCCCTCGTCGTATCCGGTATCGGTATCGGCGTGATCAACGTGCCGCTCGCGCTGTCGCTGATCGCCAGCGTTGGCCTGGACCAGATTGGGCCTATTTCGGCGATTTCGCTCATGCTGTCCCGTCTCGGCGGGCCGATGGTGCTGGCCGTGATCCAGGGCGTCATCACCTGGCGGACGCTGCAACTCGGCGGCAGCACCGGGCCAGTGAAGTCCATGAACGCCGCCCAGTTGCATGCGCTGGACCACGGCTACACCTACGGCATGCAGTGGCTGGGCGGGGTCGCCTTGCTGGTCTGCGGGGTGGCGCTGCTCATCGGCTACAGCGCGCGGCAGGTGGCGCATGCGGCGGAAGTCAAGAAGGCCTACGACATGGGAGAGCTGTAGCTAAGCCCAACGGGCACAAGAGCACTGGCAGGGCCGGCGCTCAGTAGTTGTTACAAGTAGCGAAGGTCCGTTGGAGACTGTCGAGGTAGGGCTGGCTATCCGGATTATTCGCTATCTCCTGGGCCGTTTGCCTCCGCTGACTGGGCGATCCGGCGAGGAACTGACGCAGTCCGGCTTGCATCTCCGGATCGCCGTTAAAAAAGGCGGCAATCGTCGGGTCTTCGGCGTTCAGTGCCGCCACGAGCTGGTCGTAGGTGCACGTCGTGTTGACGGCCGGGCCTAGATCGGGAGTTGCGGACGCGACCCCGGCCCCAGCGGTCAACGACAAAGTCAGACCGCCAACCGTCACAGCAACTCTGGTCAACCACGGTTTGATCATGCGCGTATTCCTTCCCTGACCGCGCCGACTCTAACGCAAACAGGCCGTTCACGTAGCGGGGTGAGCAAATCTCAGAGGAAGACCATAGGGACTGACCGCGGGCTTAGACCCGGTATCGCCGGCAAAACCATGGCTCCCCTATGCGAGATGAACATTCATCGGCGAAAACGCAAGGGGCCCTTGCTCGCTGGCTCGCAGGACCGCACTGATTCGCATCGACCCGCGACTCCTAAGACCGGTCTCACTCACAGGTCGAAGTCGGAGCCCCCTGTCAGGATTGAACTGACGACCGCTCGCTTACAAGGCGAGTGCTCTACCACTGAGCTAAGGAGGCGGGTAAAACCGGACTCAGCCTAATCGCTCACCCGTCGCTGTCGATCACGCCTGCTGAGCGCACCGCCCGTGATGAGGGGCGCCGCCGCCCTGGCAGCGGGATGCGGTCGGCAATGTTGCTCAGCGGGTTGACCACCATGGTGAGCGCGATGACGGCGTCTTGCAGGGTGGCGATGGCGGGCTCGAGCGCCTCCATGCCGGGCGTCAGTCGAGCCAGGGTGTCGGCGACGTCGGCGAGCTGATCCAGCGGCCCGTTCTTTGCCGTCAGCTTGTCGACGAGCCCGCCCTCGCTGAGCAGCCGGTCAGCCAGGCCGTCCTCGGCCAGTAGCCGCTCGATCAGACCGTCTTCGGCGACCAGCTGGTCGGCCAGACCGCCGGGTTGCAGTGTGCGCTGCAAGGCACCGCCCTCGGCGGTCAGGCGGTCCAGCAGGCCACCCTCCGAGGTCAGCATGTCGACCACCCCGCCCGGGCGCAGCAAGCGGTCGATCGGGCCGTCCGGGGCCACGGCCCTGCCCAGCGGGGCGTCGTCGTCGAGCAGCCTGGCCAGTCGATTGGCCCGGACGATCGCATCGTCGATCCCCAGCATGGACGTCATGGCGGTGGTGCCGGCGGCCCCGCTTTCACCCACGGCCCGTTTCGCCACGCCGACGGCCGCGCTCGCCACGCTCAAACCCGCATCCGCGGCGGCCAGACCCACCCGGGCGGGCGCGGTCGCAGCCGACACGATGCTTTTGGTCAGGTTCATTCCAAGAGTCTATTCATGACGCAGACTGCGCTGGGGCGTTACTTCCCAAGGCAATGCGATGATTCCTGGCAGACTATTATCAGTCCGTTGGCACTGAGCTTTCAGGAAGTGCACAACCGTCACATAGCAAACGTTCAAGTAAGGGACATGAGCATCTGATGACATCGGCAACCTCCAACGACACGAAATCCGAGGCTCGCGTCCTCGTGGTCGACGACGAAGCCAACATCGTCGAGCTCCTGTCCGTGAGTCTGAAATTTCAAGGGTTCGAGGTCTATACGGCAACCAACGGTGCCCAGGCTTTGGATCGGGCGCGCGAGGCGCGTCCAGACGCGGTGATCCTTGACGTGATGATGCCGGGCATGGACGGGTTCGGGGTGCTGCGGCGGCTGCGCGCCGACGGCATCGACGCCCCCGCGCTGTTTTTGACCGCTCGGGATTCCCTGCAGGACAAGATCGCAGGTCTGACGCTGGGCGGCGACGACTATGTGACGAAGCCGTTCAGTCTCGAAGAGGTCGTTGCCCGGCTGCGGGTCATCCTTCGCCGCGCGGGCAAAGCCGGGGCCGAACCCCGCAGCGCGCGCCTCACTTTCGCGGACATCGAACTGGACGAGGAAACGCACGAGGTGTGGAAGGCCGGTCAGCCGGTATCGCTGTCGCCGACCGAATTCACGCTGCTGCGTTACTTTGTGATCAATGCCGGCACGGTGTTGAGCAAGCCGAAGATCCTCGACCACGTGTGGCGCTACGACTTCGGAGGTGACGTCAATGTCGTCGAGTCCTACGTGTCGTATTTGCGTCGCAAGATCGATACCGGGGAGAAGCGGCTGCTGCACACGCTGCGCGGAGTGGGTTATGTATTGCGGGAACCGCGCTGAGCGGCGGTAGTGAAGAAGTAGGTAGATGGTCATCAAGCCTCGACGTGGTTTGCCCCTCCGGATAGGGCTCGTCGCCGCCACCCTGGCCCTGGTCGGCTGCGGCCTCGCCGTTTCCGGCGTCGCGGTCACGTCCATCCTGCGGCACAGTCTGGTCAGCCGCATCGACTCCACACTGCTCGACGCGTCCCGCGGCTGGGCGCAGGCCCCGCGGCGGCAATCGGCGCCGCCCATCAACGGTCCCGACCCGGGCCGGCCGCCGTCGAAGTTTTACGTGCGTGGCGTCAGCACCGACGGCACCCCGTTCACCGCCATCAACGACCGCAACGCCGAACCGGCGCTACCGGCCGACAACGATGTGGGTCCCAACCCGACGACGCTGCCGTCGGTGAACGGCTCAGACATTCAGTGGCGGGCAGTCTCGGTGCACGGTCCGCACGGTCTGACCACCGTCGCGATCGACCTGTCCGACGTCCAGCACACGCTCACCTCGCTGGTCTGGTTGCAGATGGGCATCGGGGCGGCGGTGCTGGCCGTGGTCGGAATCGCCAGCTTCGCGGTGGTGCAGCGCAGCCTGCGGCCACTGGTCGAGGTCGAGCAGACGGCCGCGGCCATCGCGTCCGGACAGCTGGATCGCCGTGTGCCAGAACGAGATCCGCGCACCGAGGTGGGCCGGCTGTCACAGGCGCTGAACGGGATGCTCGCGCAGATTCAGCAGGCGCTGGCGTCTTCGGAGTCCTCGGCGGAAAAGGCCCGAGGATCCGAGGACCGGATGCGGCGATTCATCACCGACGCCAGCCACGAACTGCGCACCCCGCTGACCACCATCCGCGGTTTCGCCGAGCTGTATCGCCAGGGCGCCGCCCGTGACATCGCGATGCTGATGTCGAGGATCGAAAGCGAGGCGTCCCGGATGGGCCTGCTGGTCGACGACCTGCTGCTGCTTGCCCGCCTCGATGTGCAACGCCCCCTCGAGCATCACCGGGTCGATCTGCTGTCGCTGGCCAGCGATGCCGTGCACGACGGGCAGGCGATCGCCCCCGGGCGCACCATCACGATGGAGGTCCTCGACGGTCCTGGCACCCCGGAGGTGTTCGGTGATGAAGCACGGATCCGCCAGGTGCTGAGCAACCTCGTCGCCAACGCTTTGCAGCACACCCCGGAAACCGCCGACGTCACCGTCCGGGTGGGTACCGACGGCGACAACGCGGTGCTCGAAGTTGCGGACCAGGGTCCCGGCATGAACCAGGAGGACGCGTCGCGCGTCTTCGAGCGGTTCTATCGGACCGACTCGTCGCGGGCTCGCGCCAGCGGCGGCACCGGCCTGGGGCTATCCATCGTCGAGTCGTTGGTGCGCGCACACGGCGGGGTTGTCAGCGTGACCACCGCGCCGGGCGAGGGCTGCCGTTTCCGGGTGATGCTGCCTCGCATCAGTGACGTGCCCGCGCACGAGCCGGTTCACGCCAACTGAGCGAGCGCCGCCTTGATCCTGGCCTGGGCCTCGTCCAGCGATTCCGCCGACGGGTTGCGGTCGACGTTGGCGAAGCCGAAGTCGCTCAGGCTCCGGGTGGGAAAGACGTGCACGTGCAGATGCGGAACTTCTAGTCCGGCGATGATCAGGCCGGACCGCTCCGTTCTGAAGGCCTTGCACACCGCTTTGCCGATCAACTGGCTCACGGACATGACGCGGGCGAAGGCCGATCCGTCGACGTCCTGCCAGTTGTCGATCTCGGCGCGCGGCACGACGAGCGTGTGCCCCTGCGTCATCGGCTCAATCGTCAGGAACGCGACGACGTCGTCGTCCTCGTAGACGAAGCGGCCGGGGAGTTCACGGTTGATGATCTTGGTGAAGATCGACGCCATGGGCCCCAGCATATGTGCGCCGGATTTGTGGCCGGGGGCCGCCGCCCATTGTCAGCGCGGGGGCTGCGCGGTGTCCGGCTCAGTCGTCCTTGCCGAACTGCATCATGTCGAGGTTCCAGTAGCCGCGCATGTTGGTGATGAGGCCCGCGCCGTTGACCTTGTAGGTGAACACGCCGCGCACCGAGCTGGTCAAGCCGCCGTCGAACTTGCTGTTGAGCACCAGGATGTGGGCGATCTCGTCGGGCGAACTCGACGGGAAGGTCTCCTCGCAGGTGATCGAGAGCTGGTTGGCGGCGATGTTGGTGTCGAAGAACGCGCCGACGGCCTCCTTGCCGCGGACCCCTGTGCCGTCCGGGTTGGTGACGGACTTGCCGATCGGATCTTCGATGACGACGTCGTCGGACATCAGCGCCAGCCAGCCCTCCCGGTCGTGCGCCTGAACGCACCGCCACGACGACTGCGACGCGGCCAGGGCCGGCGATACCTTTGACTCCTCGGTTTGGGTCATGTCTGTGGTTAGCCGCCGGATTAGCGGTCGGCGTCGGTGAACCGGATGACGCCGCGAATGTTCTTGCCGTCCAGCATGTCCTGGTAACCGTCGTTGATCTGCTCCAGTTTGTACTGGCGGGTGATCATGTCGTCCAGGTTCAGCTTGCCTGCCTTGTACATCGACAGCAGCTGCGGGATGTCGTACTGCGGGTTGCCACCGCCGAAGATGGTGCCTTGCAAGTTCTTTTGCATCAGGGTCAGCATCGCCAGGTTCAGGGTGACGTTGGTGTCCAGCAGGCTGCCGATGGCGGTCAGCACGCAGGTGCCACCCTTCTGGGTGATGTTCAGGTAGTTGTCGATGTCGGCGCCCTGCAGCTCGCCCACGGTGACCACGACCTTGTGGGCCATCAGGCCGTAGGTGACCTCCGCCATGCCCGCCATCGCGGCCATGATGTCGGGGTAGACGTGGGTGGCCCCGAACTTGAGCGCCTGGTCGCGCTTCCACTCGACCGGGTCGATCGCGAAGATGTAGCGGGCGCCGGCGTTGACGGCTCCCTGCAGCGCCGCCATGCCCACCCCGCCGACGCCGACGATGGCGACGTCCTGGCCCGGGCGGATGTCCGCGGTGCGGACCGACGAACCGTAGCCGGTGGTGACGCCGCAGCCGACCAGCGCGGCGACCTCGAACGGGACGGACGGGTCGATCTTCACGACCGAGCTGCGGTGCACGACCATGTAGGGGGAGAACGTGCCCAGCAGAGTCATGGGGAAGACGTTCTGGCCGCGGGCCTGGATGCGGAAGGTGCCGTCGGACACCGCGGCGCCGCCCAGCAGGCCGGCGCCCAGGTCGCACAGGTTGCGCATGCCCGCCTGACAGGTCGGACACTGACCGCACGACGGGATGAACGACAGCACCACGTGGTCACCCGGCTCGATGTCTTCCACGCCCGGACCGACCTCGGTGACGATGCCCGCGCCCTCGTGGCCGCCCAGCACCGGGAAGCCGGCCATCGGAATGCCCCCGGTGACCAGGTGATGGTCGGAGTGGCACATGCCCGCCGCTTCCATCTGGATCTTGACCTCATGCGCTTGCGGGTCGCCGATCTCGATTTCCTCGATAGACCAGGGCTGGTTGAACTCCCAGATCAGTGCGCCTTTTGTCTTCACGATGGTCCTGACCCCATTTCGCCTTTGAATTGATCAGTGCTGACCGGCCCCTTCATGCCGGCCAGCTAGGTGACGAGTGCCACAGGCACCCTTGTCGCGTCAGCATAGCGCGTGCAACAAATCAAATGCTTGGTTGGCTCCCGCGGTCGCCACCATGAGCTCGGCTCTCACCAGATCGGGACCGGAGCCTGGCCAAGCGGGTAGTAGCCGGGCAGCTTTTCGCCGGCGATGCTGCGCTCGATGCGCTTCTGCATGCCCTCGCTGAGGTCGCCTGACTCGATGAGCTTGCCGAACATGTAGGCGACGTGTCCGAAGTCGAAGAAGTCGCGCTGCCATTCGATGAGCTGGTCGCCGTTGAGGCGGAACCAGCTGCCGCCGATGCCGTAGATCTCGTCCTGGGTGCCGTCGGTCTTATTGACGATCTGTTTCCAGAAGCCGACGATCTCGCCCTGCTTCTCGTCGATGAGTACCTTCTGGTACTCGTAGACCCAGTTCTCCAGGCCCTCCATTTCCAGTCCCAGGGCGACGTCGCGGATCTCGTCGACGCCCACGCACATCACGTCTTCCTTGGGGCCGATGTTCCAGCCGTACGTGGCATCTCGGGTGTAGAAGTCGGCCAACGGCCGCCAATCACCGGCCTTTTCGCAGTCCTTGTTGGCCTGCAGCCAACGGTCGACCCATGCCTCGAGATCCGCGCGTGAATGCGACGCCATCGTCAGCCTTCCTTCTTGATGAATAGTGCTTGCGTTGGGCACATTTCGACCG
Organism: Mycobacterium sp. NGS58; assembly: GCF_059812385.1. Lineage (NCBI taxonomy): Bacteria > Bacillati > Actinomycetota > Actinomycetes > Mycobacteriales > Mycobacteriaceae > Mycobacterium > Mycobacterium sp. NGS58. Next base: position 15,024 of record NZ_JCALCO010000017.1, read on the forward strand.
CGCGTTCGACCTCTTCGCGGGCGTCTTCGGGCGGTTCGGGGTCGACGATCTCGACCTTGCCCCGCTTGGGCACCCGGAAGTAGTCCGGCGCCTCCAGCTCGCACATGGCGTGGCCCTGACATAAATCCAGATCCGCTTCAATCCTGAACCCGCCCATCGGACTCACTCCTTACGCGCTGCGCTTGCGGTAGCGCACCTTGGCCGGCCGGGCGAGCTGCACGACCATCTTGGAGTGGTCGTTGTGATAGCTGTCTGCCGGCTGCGCCATCTCGAATTCGTACTCGCGCAGCAGCACCGAGAAGATGGCCTTGATCTGCATCTGGGCGAACGCGGCGCCGACGCAGCGGTGTCGCCCCGCGCCGAATGGGATCCAGGTCCACCGGTTGACGATGTCGGCCTGCTCCGGCTTGTTGTAGCGGTCGGGCTTGAACGCGTCCGGGTCGGGAAAGTCCTCCGGGATCCGGTTCGAGATTGCCGGGGACGCCGCGACGAAGTCACCGTCGTGAATTTCGAAGCCCTCGACCTCGAACTCGCCCTTGGCGACCCGCATCAGGATGATCAGCGGCGGATGCAGGCGCAGGGTTTCCTTGACCACGTTGTCCAGCTTTGGAATCGACCGCAGCGCATGGAAACTCACCTCCTGACCATCGGCGTAGAGCTCCTCGAGTTCGGTCAGCACCTCGGCGTAGACGCCCGCGTGCCGAATCAGCTCGATCAGCGTCCATGCCGAGGTGCCTGAACTGGTGTGGTGCCCGGCGAACATGAGCGAGATGAACATGCCGGTGACCTCGTCGGCGGAGAACCGCGGGTTCCCCTCTTCGTCCTTGATCGACACAAGCACGTCGAGCATGTCGCGCTCGCTCTTGTCCTCCGGCGGGTTGGATAGGCGCTCGTTCATGATTTCCTGCACCAGCGCAACGAGTTTGACGCGGGCCTCGTCGCGGCGCCGAAAGCTCTCGATCGGCAGGTAGGGGTCGACGTAACACAACGGGTCGGTGCCGCGTTCCAGCTCGTGGTAGTACTCCGCGAACCGATGGTCGAGTTGGTTGCGGAATTTCACGCCGATCAAGCAGGCCGTCGAGGTGTAGATGGTCAACTCGGAGAAGAAGTCGAGCAGCTCGATCTCGCCCTCGTCACCCCAGTCGGCGATCATGCCCTTCACTTGGGCCTCGATGGTCGCGGCATGGCCCTTCATCTGCTCGCCACGCAGCGCCGAGTTGTGCAGCATCTCCTTGCGCCGCTCCGGGCTGGCGTCGAACACCACGCCCTTGCCGAAGATCGGCGCCATGAACGGGTACGCCGCGGCCTGGTCGAGGTCTTCGTCGGCGGACCGGAAGAAGAACTCGTTGGCACCCGCGCCGGACAGCAGGATGACGTGCTTGTCGACCAGCTGGAACCAGCCGACGTCCCCGCATTCGTCGCGGACGCGCTGCATCAAACCGATTGGGTCGGTGCGGAATTCCTCGAGGTGGCCGTGTTCTTCTTCGCCGCCGGAGACCCGCGGCACGGTGGCAGTTGTCGTCATGACGGCATCCCCTCTTCGCCGAGTGCGAGTTTCTGGCGATCTTTGTTGTCGGCCAACGGGGCTTCGGGCTGAAGCTCCATGTTGGCGATGAAGCCACCGCGCGGTGTCTCGGCGACGAAGGTGATCGCCCGCCCTAAATCCGCTGCGCGCAGGAAGTAGTCGTGACGGGCCTGACCCCACTTGGCCCAGTCCTCCAGCGCGGGGCCGATCTTTTCGGCCGGCAGGCTCCAGCCCATCGAGGTCTTCGTCGGGCCGGGATGCACGACAGAGGCGCGTACGCCGGTGCCCTCGAGTTCCATCTGGAAGTTGGTGACCATCGCGACGAGCGCGGCCTTGGCGGCGCCGTAGGCGCCCATGTGCGGGCGCTGGCGCAGGGCGACGTCGGAACCCACGAAGATCAGGTCGCCGCGCTGCCGCTCGATCATGCCGGGCAGGACTGCTGAGGCCAACCGAAAGGCGCCGACCAGGTGGATCTGCAGCTGCGACTCGAACTCGTCGCCTGCGATCTCGGCGAGCTTGCCGAAGTAGGTGTCGCCGGCGCCTGCCACCAGCACCTCGATGTCGCCGAGCGCTTCGGTCGACTGTGCGACAAAGGATTTCACCGAGTTGGGGTCGGTGACGTCCAGATGGAATCCGACCGCCTCGCCGCCGTTGGCGTTGATCTTGCCGACGATGTCGTCGAGCTTCTCGACTCGGCGCGCGCCCAGGGCGACGGGGAACCCGTGCGCCGCGAGCTCGATGGCGGTTGCCTCTCCGATGCCGGAGGAAGCGCCGGCCACGATGGCGGGGCGCCGTTCGGGCAAGGGTTCGAACCGGGGCATTCAGCGGACCTCCACGCTCATGGGTAGGTGAGCGAATCCGCGGACATTGCTCGAGTGGACGCGGACGGCGTTGGCCTCGTCCACCTCGTATCCGCGGATTCGCTTGAACAACTCGGTGAGCGCAACGCGGGCTTCCATCCGCGCCAGATGCGCGCCCAGGCAGAAGTGTGCGCCGCTACCGAAGCTCAATAATTTGGGCCCGATGTCGCGCCCGATCAGGTAGTCGTCAGGGTTGTCAAAGACCCGCTCGTCCCGATGCCCGGACCCCGGCAACAGCAGTAGGACGTCGCCCTCGGGGATGGTGGTGTCGTAGAGGGTCAGCTCGCCGGACACGGTACGCGCCAGGATCTGGCTGGAGGTGTCGTAGCGCAGCGTCTCCTCGACCCACAGCGAAACCCGGGACACGTCCTCGTAGACCGACGTCAGTTGATCCGGGTTCGTGTGTCCCCAAAACGCGGCATTGGCAAGCAGTTTGGTGGTGGTCTCGTTGCCGGCGATCACCATCAGGAACATGAATCCGAGCACTTCGTCATCGGTGAGCCGGTCGCCGTCGATCTCGGCTTCCAGCAGCGCCGAGGTCAAGTCGTCGGTCGGCTTCTCGCGCCGCTCGGCCACCATTCCCTGGTAGTAGACGATCAGGTTCAGTGAGGCCTCAACCGCCTCCGGCGGCACGTCGGTGACGCCTTCCTCGCGGTGCATCACCCCGTCGGCCCAGGCCCGAACCTGATCGCGATCCGGTTCGGGAACCCCCATCAGCTCGGAGATGACGTCCATGGGCAGTTTGCCGGCGAACTCGTCGACGTAGTCGACCGCACCGTCTTTGGCCTTGTCCAGCATGGTGTCGAGATGCCGGGTGGCGATCTCGGTGACGCGGGGCTCGAGTTCACGAATCCGGCGCGGGGTGAAGCCTTTTGAGACGAGCGTGCGCAGCCGCAGGTGGGCGGGATCGTCCATCGCCAGGAACGACATCGTCTTGCTGGCGTGCGGGCCGCGCGACGCGGGGTCCAGCGAGACGCCGTACTTGTTGGAAAGCGTTGTGCTGTTGCGGAATCCCTGCAGCACGTCCTGGTGCCGTGACAGCGCCCAGAACTTCAGCTCGTCGTTGCGATACAGCGGGGCCTCGTCGCGCAGCCGCTTGTAGTAGGGATACGGGTCTTCGTGGAAGTCGTAGTCGTAGGGATCGAGGACCAGCTCGTGGTCGCCCACATGGACGGTCATCTAGGTTCTTGTCTCCTGGCTTGTGTTCCCGGGCAGGATCAGGCTCACTACATAGGCCAATTGGTCGGCGATCTGGTGATAGGTGAACTGGCCACTCGCGGCCTGCACCAATGCGCCGAAGAACATCATCTCGAGCGCGGCCACCGTCTTCGGGTCGGCGCCGGGCCCGATCGCCGTCGCGATGCGCCGGTGGATCTCCGCCCCGATGCGGTCCCGCACGGCACCCACCGCGGGATCGGCCCCACCGCCGAGCAGCGCCGTGGTGCACGCGGCGCCCACCTCGGGCTCATCGGCGACCACCAGCGCCAGGTGGCGCAACACCTTGTCCACCCGGACCGGCATCGGATCGTTGACGTCGGTGAAGAACGGAACCTGCCGCACCAGGTCCAGGTAGACCTCGGCGATCAGGTGGTTCTTCGACGAGAAGTAGGTGTACGCGGTGGCCGGGGCGACTTTGGCGCGGGCGGCGACCGCGCGCACGGTCAGGTCGGCGTACGACTTCTCCCGCAAGGTTTTGATGCCCGCCGCCAGCACCTTGCGGAAGGTCTCCTCCTGACGACGGTTGCGCGCCGGCTGACCGGTCTGGCGGTCGCCGTCGGATGTGATCGTTACCAGTGCGTCGCTGGACACATGTCCAAGCTAGTGGGTCGAAACGGCGAGAAGCAAGCCCGCTGCTCAAAAATACTGTTCAGCCAGCATTGGCCGCGGCCTGAGGGGCGATATCCGAGATCGGCTCTTGCAGGTTCGACGGCATGGCGACTATGGTTCGATCGGACAATACCGGACAACTGTCCACCAGATTGGCGTGCCGCGTTGGCCGCGCGCAGACGGGAGCGGGACATGGCCTTGTTGGCCGACGGCGTGAGTGAACTCTTCATCGACGGCAAGCTGTCGGCCGGTAGCGCCGGCAACTTCCCCACGGTTAACCCGGCGACCGAGGAGGTGCTCGGCGTCGCTGCCAACGCCGACGCCACCGACATGGACCGCGCCATCGACGCCGCGCGGCGCGCCTTCGACGAGACGGACTGGTGCCGCGACACCGAACTGCGGGTGCGTTGCATACGACAGCTGCGCGACGCGATGCGCGACCACATCGAGGAACTGCGCGACATCACCATCGCCGAGGTCGGCGCGCCGCGGATGCTCACCGCGGCCGCCCAATTGGAGGGACCGGTCGGCGACCTGAGTTTCGCGGCCGACACCGCCGAGGCCTACGAGTGGAACTTCGACCTCGGGCAGGCATCGCCGATGGGCATCCCGACCCGGCGCACGATCGCGCGGGAGGCCGTCGGTGTCGTCGGCGCCATCACCCCGTGGAACTTCCCACACCAGATCAACCTCGCCAAGCTGGGGCCCGCGCTGGCCGCCGGCAACACCGTGGTGTTGAAGCCCGCACCGGACACCCCCTGGTGTGCGGCCGTGCTCGGCGAAATCATCGCCGAGCACACCGACTTCCCGCCCGGTGTCATCAACATCGTCACGTCGAACGACCACCGAATGGGGGCGCTCCTCTCGAAAGACCCTCGGGTGGATATGGTTTCGTTCACCGGATCGACCGCGACCGGCCGCAGCGTCATGGGTGATGCCGCCGCGACCATCAAGCGGGTGTTCCTGGAGCTGGGCGGCAAGTCGGCGTTCGTCGTGCTCGATGACGCCGACCTGGGCGGGGCGTGCTCGATGTCGGCGTTCACCGCGGCCATGCACGCCGGGCAGGGCTGCGCCATCACCACCCGGCTGGTGGTGCCGCGGGCCCGCTACGACGAGGCCGTTGCCATCGCGGCGGGCACCATGGGCTCGATCAAGCCCGGTGACCCCGACGACTCCGGAACCGTTTGCGGGCCGGTCATTTCCGCCCGGCAGCGGGAGCGCGTGCAGAGCTACCTCGATCTGGCGATCGCCGAGGGCGGGACGTTCGCCTGCGGCGGTGGCCGACCGGCGGATAAGGGCCGCGGCTTCTTCATCGAGCCCACTGTGATCGCCGGGCTGACCAACGACGCGCGGCCCGCCCGCGAGGAGATCTTCGGGCCGGTGCTTACCGTGATCGCCTACGACGGCGAGGGTGACGCACTACGCATCGCCAACGACTCGCCATATGGCTTGTCGGGCACCGTGTTCAGTGCCGACCCCCAACGCGCGGCCAACTTCGCCTCGCGGATGCGGGTGGGCACCGTCAACGTCAACGGCGGTGTTTGGTACTCCGCCGACGCGCCGTTCGGCGGATACAAACAGTCCGGAAACGGACGAGAAATGGGCCTGGCCGGCTTCGAGGAGTACCTGGAAGTCAAAACCGTTGCCACAGCTGTGCAGTGACCGCGCCAACTCGGCGACCGAGAGGAAAGCATGCGATTCGAGAATAAAGTCGGCATCGTCACCGGATCCGGTGGCGGCATCGGGCAGGCGTACGCCGAGGCACTGGCCCGCGAGGGCGCGGCGGTGGTGGTCGCCGACATCAACGTCGAGGCCGCCGAGGCGGTCGCCAAGGAAATCGTCGCCGACGGCGGAACCGCCATCAGCATTCCCGTCGACGTGTCCGACCCCGCGTCGGCCAAGGAGATGGCCGACCGCACGCTGGCCGAATTCGGCGGCATCGACTACCTGGTCAACAACGCCGCGATCTTCGGCGGCATGAAACTGGACTTCTTGCTCACCATCGACCCCGAGTACTACCGGAAGTTCATGAGCGTGAACCTCGACGGGGCGCTGTGGTGCACCCGCGCGGTGTACAAGAAGATGGCGAAGCGCGGCGGCGGAGCGATCGTCAACCAGTCATCCACCGCCGCCTGGCTTTACGCGAACTACTACGGCCTGGCCAAGGTCGGGCTCAACGGTCTGACCCAGCAGCTCTCCCGCGAACTGGGTGGTCAGCAGATCCGGATCAACGCGATCGCTCCCGGCCCCATCGACACCGAGGCCAACCGGACCACCACACCCAAAGAGATGGTCGATGACATCATCAGGGGCCTGCCGCTGTCGCGGATGGGCACGCCTGCGGATTTGGTCGGCATGTGTCTGTTCCTGCTCTCCGACGAGGCGTCCTGGATCACGGGACAGATCTTCAACGTTGACGGCGGGCAGATAATCCGATCATGAGTGACGAGGTGAGGCTCGGGTACATCGGCCTGGGCAGCATGGGCGCGCCGATGGCCACGAAGATGACCGAGTGGCCCGGCGGGATAACGGTTTACGACGTCCGGACCGATGCGATGACCCCGCTGGCCGAAAGGGGCGCCAGCCTGGCCGACAGCGTCGCCGACGTCGCCGCCGCCGCCGACATCATCCACATCACCGTGCTCAACGACGCCCAGGTGCGTGAGGTGGTCGGCGAGCTGTCGGCCCACGCTAAACCCGGCACCGTCATCGCGATCCACTCGACCATCAGCGATACCACGGCGGTCGAACTCGCGGCCGAGCACAAGCCGCGAGACATCCACGTCGTCGACGCACCGGTGAGCGGTGGTGCCGCCGCGGCGGCGAAGGGCGAGCTCGCCACGATGGTGGGCGCCGAGCGCGAGGTGTACGAGCGGATCAAGCCGGTATTTAAACACTGGGCCGCGATGGTTGTCCACGCCGGCGAGCCGGGTGCCGGGACGCGAATGAAGCTGGCCCGCAACATGTTGACGTTCACCTCGTATGCCGTGGCGTGTGAGGCCATGAAACTCGCCGAGGCGGCCGGGCTCGATCTGCAGGCCCTGGGCCGGGTGGTTCGTCACACCGACGCCCTCACCAGCGGCCCGGGCGCGATCATGGTCCGCGACAACCTGAAAGACATTGAACCGGATAACTTCCTGTACCAGTCCTTCGTGCACGCCCGCGGCCTGGGGGAGAAGGACCTGAGCCTGGCACTGGCTCTCGGCGAGGCGGTCTCGGTCGAGCTACCGTTTGCCCAGTTGGCCGTTCAACGGTTGGCCGCGGACCTCGGGGTTCCGCACACAGAGAAAGAGGCGTGATGGACGAGCTGCGCAGCAAGGGCCTCGCGAAGATGAACGAGGTCTACGGCTGGGAGATGCCTAACGTCGAAGGCGACGCGTACTTCGACCTGACCGTCGACCACTTGTTCGGCAGCATCTGGACGCGACCGGGATTGTCGATGCGTGACAAGCGCATCATGACGCTGACGGCGGTGACCGCGATCGGAAACCGCGACCTGGCCGAAATCCAGATCAACGCCGCGCTTCTCAACGGCGAGCTCACCGAGACCGAACTCAAGGAGATGGCCGTCTTCCTCACCCACTACCTCGGCTTCCCGCTGGGTTCGGCGCTCAATGGTGCGGTCGACGCCGTGGTGGCGAAACGCAAAAGGGCCGCCGCGAAGGGTTCCGGAGAGGACAAGAAGGCCAACGTGGATGCCGCGCTGAAGATGCACTCGGGCGAGTGACGGTGACTAGGAGTGCCGCGAAGCCTCTTGGGCGAGTTGCACTCTCGAGCTGAGTCCCAGCTTGGAGTAGACATGACTGAGGTGGGCCTGCACGGTTCGCGCGGAGACGAAAAGACGCGCGGCGATGTCTTTGTTCGCAAGCCCTTCGCTGACGAGTTTGACCACGTTGATCTCGGCTGGAGTCAGGGATTCCCAACCGGTTGATGGTCGCTTGCGTTCGCCACGGCCGCGTTGTGCATAGGCGATCGTTTCCGTCATGGACAGCGCCTGCCCCTCGGACCAGGCCGTCTCGAACTCGCTGTCGCCCATCGCCTCCCGTAGGGCGGCTACTGACGCGTCGTGGGCGGCGTCGTAGATTTTGAAGCGCTTATAGCCGGTTCGGTCGCGTTCCGCCTCCGCGGCTCCCAGGAGCCGCGCAGCGTCTTGGTCCAAGCCCGAGTCTGCCGCCAAGGCGGCCAAGCATTCGATGGCCTCAGGAATGACGAAGTGAGCCCTGAAGTCTGCCGCGCCGATAAGCGCGTCGTGAGCGTCACGCCGCGCCTGGTCGGATTCGCTTTGCGCGATCGCGACTCGCGCGCGTTTCGCCAGCGCGAGCACGCGATGCGCACCAGGGGCTACCGCGACGGCATCGTCGGCCCAGCGTCGCGCCTCCAACAGATCACCCTGTGCGAGCGCAATCTCCGCGAGCGGGATGACGTTGACGACGGCCAGTTCGGGCTGGGCCTTCATGCGCTGCCATGCGGCCTCGGCGGCGCCGGCCGATGCTTCCACATCGCCCGCGGCCAGGGTCGCAACGGCCAACGCCGCGTAGGCATAACCCTGGTTGAACTCGCCGAGGTCGGAGGCGGCTTCCACGGCTGCGGTCGCAGCGCCCCGGGCGGCGCTCGTGTCACCGATATAGGCGAGCATGTGGCCGAGGCTGACAAGGCTGGACATCTTCCACGTTTCGTCGTGCGCCGCCTCCGCTTCGGAAACCAGTTCCCGGAATTGCGCGACGGCTCCGGAGAGATCGCCCTCCCACCACTGCGACAGCGCCACACACCACCGGCACCCGCGAGAGGCATAGCCGTCGCCGATCGCGTCAGCGATGACACGGCCTTCTTCACCGGCCGCGCGCGCGGCGATCGGGTCGCCTTTGCCCGTCACCGCCGCAAAGGATTGAAACGCCAGGATTTGGCACAAACTCCAGGCGTCGCCCACCGTGCGGGCCAGGGCGAGCGCTTCGGCGAAGTACGAGTCGGCAGCAGTCGCGTCGTAGGCGGCGATGATCGCGCAACCGGCGAGCGCACGGACCAGCAATGCCGGGTCGTCGATCTCGCGGGCGAGCGCCAGGGCCTCCAACGCCTTGTCCATATTGTGGTGAATGGTCTGCGCGCCCTCGAGTGTGGCCCTGTCCGCAAGCGCCCGGGCACGAACCGGCAGCGGTATTTCCACGTTGTGGGCAGCGGCCCCGGCGAATGCCGCGTCGAACCATGCCGTTCCCTCCTGCACACGGCCCCGGGTCGTCCAGAACTGCTGCAAGGCCGACGCCAGTTGCAAAGCGGTCGCGAAATCCTCGTTTTCGCGTGACCACGCAAACGCCGCGCGCAGGTTGTCCATCTCGATTTCGGCCTGCTCGACCCGGTGCTGATGACCGGTGGGCCCGGCCGACTCGAGTAGCGTCGCCATCGCGGTGTAGTGGTCGCGGTGACGGGAGCGCACCGCGTCGGCCTCACCGGACTCACCAAGCTTTTCCAACGCGTACTGGCGGACGGTCTCCAGCATCCGGTATCGCGCAGGGCCCAGCTTCGTATCTTCGGCCACGACAAGGGATTTCTCGATCAGCAGGGTGAGCTGATCGAGGGTCTGATAACGCTGGGCGTCGCTTTCGGCGCAGACCGCCTGCGCGGCCTCGAGGTCGAATCCGCCCATGAACACCGCCGCCCGGCGGAACAGGATTCGCTCCGGCTCGGTCAACAGCTCGTGCGACCACTCCACCGAAGCCCGCAAAGTCTGCTGACGACGCACGGCGGTTCGCGCGCCGCCGGTCAACAGCCGGAAGCGGTTGTGCAGGCTGTCGCGGATCTGCGCCAATGACAGCGCGCGAACCCGTGCGGCCGCGAGCTCGATCGCCAGGGGTATGCCGTCGAGGCGCCGGCAGATCTCCATCACCGTAGCCGAATCGCCCTCGGCCACACTGAAATCGGGGCGGACATGCCGGGCACGGTCGGCGAACAACACCATCGCCTCGTCCGCCAGTGACAGGGACGGCACCGCCCAGGCGACTTCGCCCGCAACCCGGATCGGCTCGCGGCTCGTCGCCAGAATGGTCACCCGCGGGCAGGCCGCCAACAGCGCAACCGTCACCGACGCGCACGCGTCGATCAGGTGCTCACAGTTGTCCAACAGGACGAGCAGGTGCCGATCACCGATGACGCGGGTCAGCGTGTCCATCGTCGAACGACCGGCTTGGTCGGGCAATCCCAACGCGCGCGTCACCGCGACCGGCACGACGTCGGGGTCGGTGACGGGCGCCAGGTCGACGTACCACACCCCGTCCCCGAAACCTTCATCAACGTCGTTCGCCAGCTGCAGCGCCAACCGCGTCTTGCCGACGCCACCCGCCCCGGTCAGGGTCACGAGCCGGTGCTCGGCGAGCAACCGACGCAGGGTGGCGATTTCGCTGCCGCGGCCGACGAAACTCGTAAACTGCGGTGGAAGATGTTGCTTGCCACTTGTTTTCGGCGCGCGAAGCGGTGGGAAGTCGTTGCGCAGGTCCGCGTGACACAGCTGTGTCACCCGTTCGGGCCGGGGCAGGTCCCGCAGCGGGTGCGTGCCGAGGTCAACCAGCCACACGTCGGCGGGGAGCCCGTCGGCAAGCAGATCACTCGTCGTGGCCGACAGCACAGTCTGCCCCCCGTGAGCCAGATCGCGCAGCCGCGCGGCTCGGTTGATGGTCGGACCGACGTAGTTCGCTTCGTCGCGCAGTTGCACTTCGCCGGTGTGCAGCCCGATCCGCAAGCTGATCGGCGACAGCGGCGTGCGCTGCAACTGCAGCGCAAACGCGGCGGCGTCGCTGGCGCGGGCGAAGGCGACCACGAAGCTGTCGCCCTCGCCCTGCTCTACCGGGCGCACCCCGCTGTGCTGGGCCACCAGGTCCGACACCGCTCGGTCCAGGCGCGCAACCGCGGCGCTCATCTCGTCGGGCTGGTGTTGCCACAGCCGCGTCGAGCCCTCGACGTCTGCGAGCAGCAACGTCACCGTTCCAGTCGGGAGCTCGCTTACGCCCAAGTCGCTCCAATGCAGAGTCTCAAGCGGCGGCGTTTCCGCGCGTCGGCCGGTGGTCTCAGTCATGTTAGCCAGCATCCGGTAATCGCACACAGCAAACATCGGCAGAAATGCCTAGATGCGGCTTCTGCCGCATTCGCCCCGATCTAGGCCTTTCGGCGAATGTTCTTCGCCTTCATCCGACCCATGCTGGTCGGGACGTTTAGGAGGTCACACATGAACACCAAAACCGGTCTTGCCGGTAACCGCGCCTCGATCGACGCCCACTTCACGACGGGCGTCCTGCACGGGCACTATGACAGCCGCTTCGAAGACCTGGTCGCCGCGCTGGCCGACGAGGTCACCACCGGCGGTGAACTCGGTGCCGCCATCGCGGTGGATATCGACGGCGAGCTCGTCGTCGATATCTGGGGCGGATATGCCGACCGAGCGAAAACCCGGGAATGGTCGCAAGACACCATCGTCAACGTCTTCTCCAGCACCAAGAACGTAACCGCGCTGGCGGCACTGATGTTGATCGATCGCGGACTGCTCGACCCATTCGCCCCCGTCGCCAAGTACTGGCCCGAGTTCGCCGCCAACGGTAAAGACCATGTGGAGGTACGCCACGTGCTCAGTCACACGTCCGGGGTGTCCGGCTGGGAGATGCCGTTCACGCTCGAGGACATCTACGACTGGGACAAGTCGACGTCACAACTCGCCGCCCAGGCGCCATGGTGGGAACCCGGCACAGCGTCGGGTTATCACGCCTTGACCAGCGGCCACCTCATCGGAGAGGTCGTGCGGCGGATCACCGGTAAATCTTTGAAACAGTTCGTGCGCCAGGAGATCGCCGAGCCGTTGGGCGCCGACTTTCAGATCGGCGCCGCGCGCAAGGACGAGGCCCGCATCGCCGAGCTGGTGCCGCCCCCGCCGCTGGATGTGCCGCTGGACGCGGTGCCTCACGACCATCCGATGTACAAGACGTTCGCGGCCACGCCGCCCACTCCGGAAATGGCGTTGGCGGCGGAGACAACCGCGTGGCGGCGCGCAGACATCGGTTCGGGCAACGGGCACGGCAACGCCCGCTCGCTGGTGCGCGCCCTGTCGCCGATCTCGTTGGGCGGCAGGGCCAATCGGGTAAAGCTGCTGAGCCCGGACACCATCGACCTGATCTTCCAGGAGCAAGCCACCGGCACGGACCTGGTGCTGGCCATGCCCGCTCGCTGGGGAATCGGCTTCGGCTTGCCCCATCCCGAGGCGGTGCCGGACATGCCGGACGAGAAGGTCTGCTTCTGGGGCGGATGGGGCGGTTCTATGGTGGTCATGAACCCCTTCTGCCGCAGCACCTTCGGCTACGTGATGAATAAAATGGGACAGGTCACCTCATCCGGGACCGATCGCACCCGCAAATACGCTCGGCTGATCTATCAGGGCCTGGGATGACCCCTCAATCTCAGTACGGCTGAACGCCTTCGGGCATCACGTACTCGGAGATCGGAGCGGAAACGCCGTTGATCGTCGTTCCGCCGTTGATGATGCCGGGGGCGAGTTCCAGCATGTTGTGCGGGAACCCCAACTTCGGTTTGGTCAGCGCGTCGAGCCGCGCCAGCTCGTCGGCGCCGAGGTTCACGTCGACGGCCCGGACGTTGTCCTCGAGCTGGGAGAGCCGCCGCGCCCCGATGATGACCGACGAGACGGCAGCCTGCGCGCGCACCCAGGCCAGCGCCACGCTGGCGACGTTCGTCTCGTGCGCCTTCGCGATGGCCTCGAGTTCGTCGATGACGGCGTAGGTCTTCTCGTTGAGAAAGGCGTCGACCATGGCGCCGCGGTCGGCGTTGTGCCGGCCGCCGTTGGCCCGGGTGTATTTGCCGCTGAGGACGCCGCCTTTCAACGGCGACCACGGCGTGATGCCGAGGCCGAATTCGGTCGCCATCGGCACGAGTTCGGCTTCGATGGTGCGCTCCAGCAACGAGTATTCGACCTGCAGCCCGACAAAGGCCGACCAGCCGCGGAAACCGGCGATGAGGTTGGCCTGGGCGATCTTCCACGCCGGGGTGTCCGAAACGCCGATGTAGCGCACCTTGCCGGCCCGAACCAGGTCCTCGAGCGCCGCCATGGTCTCCTCGATGGGGGTGTTGGAGTCCCAGATGTGCAGCCAGTACAGGTCGATGTAGTCGGTTTGCAAGCGCCGCAACGAGTTTTCGCAGGCGTTGATCAGCGACTTGCGGCCCGAGCCCCCGCCGTTGGGATCCCCCGGATACAGATTGCCGCTGAACTTGGTTGCGATCGCCAGTCGATCGCGCCGGGCGGGGTGGCGCCCGATGTGGTCGCCGATGATCTTCTCCGAATGGCTTCGGGTGTAGAAGTTGGCGGTGTCGATGAAGTTGCCGCCGAGTTCGAGGTAGCGATCGAGGATCTGTTGCGACTCCTCCACGCTGGTGCCCCAGCCGAGGTCTTCGCCGAAGGTCATCGCGCCCAGGCACAGGGGGCTGACGCGCAGACCGGATCGTCCGAGTGTCACGTATTGATCCAGCGGCATGATGCCCACTTCCTGGTAGATTGTTCGGCTATGGGGTTGTTCATAACAAAACTAGTTTATACCTGAACGATCTGGCAAGTCGATGTCTGCAGTCGATGCGGCCAAGATCTGGTCACTGAACTACCGGGTGCTGCTCTCGGTCATCTCCTGCGCCGAGGCGGGCATCTGCGCGCTGGGCCTCGAGTCCAAGGAACTGTTTCTGCTCGCCGAGATCGACGAGCATCCCTATCCGGCCGAACTGGCGGCGACGCTGAGCATGCCCAAGGCGACGGTGACGCTGTACCTGAAGAGGCTCGAGTCTGCGGGGTTCGTGCGCCGCGAGATCGACCCGTCCGATTTGCGTCGCCACCGGCTGCTGCTCACGCCGGCCGGGCGCCAGGCCGCCAGGAAAGGCCTGACCCTGCTATCCGGCGAGTTCGACAAGCGCCTCGGGCGTCTCACCGTCGCGCAGCGCAACGACCTCAAAGGGTTGCTGGAGAAAATCCTCTGATTCCTCCGGGAGTGTGGGCGTCAGCCTTTCGACCGGGCTAGTCTGACGTGTCGTGCGCGTCCTGGTGATTGGCTCCGGTGCCCGTGAGCATGCGTTGTTATTGGCGCTTCGCAAAGATCCCCAGGTCACGGGGCTGGCAATCGCTCCCGGCAATGCCGGCACCGCCCGGCTGGCCGACCAGCACGAGGTCGACATCACCTCGGCGGAAGACGTCGTCGCTTTGTCGCGCGAGGTCGGCGCCGACCTGGTGGTCATCGGTCCCGAGGTGCCGCTAGTCCTCGGGGTTGCCGACGCGGTGCGAGCCGCCGGTATCGTCTGCTTCGGTCCCAGCAAGGACGCCGCTCGCATCGAAGGCTCCAAAGCTTTCGCCAAGGAGGTCATGGCCGCGGCGGGGGTGCGCACCGCGACCAGTGAAATCGTCGATACCCCCGCACATTTGGACGCCGCCCTGCAGCGGTTCGGCCCCCCGGCGGGGGATGCGGCCTGGGTGGTGAAGGACGACCGCCTGGCCGCAGGCAAGGGCGTGGTGGTGACCGCGGATCGCGGTGTCGCACGAGCGCACGCCGCCGGGCTCCTCGAGGCGGGGCACCCGGTGCTGCTGGAGTCCTACCTGGACGGCCCGGAGGTGTCGCTGTTCTGCGTGGTCGACGGCGAAACCGTGGTGCCGTTGCTCCCGGCGCAGGATTTCAAGCGTGTCGGTGACGGCGACAGCGGGCCCAACACCGGCGGCATGGGTGCCTACGCGCCGGTCCCGTGGCTTCCCGACGAGGTGTATCGCGACGTGGTCAGCAACATCGTCGAACCCGTTGCGGCCGAGATGGTTGCGCGGGGAAGCCCGTTCAGCGGATTGTTGTATGCCGGTCTCGCCATCACGGCGAATGGACCCGCGGTGGTCGAATTCAATTGTCGGTTCGGCGATCCCGAGACTCAGGCGGTGCTGGCGCTACTGGAATCGCCGCTCGGACAGCTGCTGTACGCGGCCGGCAGCGGCACGCTGGCGGACTTCGGCCAGTTGCGCTGGCATGACGGTGCCGCCGTGACGGTGGTGGTGGCGGCGGAGAGCTACCCCGGGCGCCCCCGGGTGGGTGACGTCATCGTCGGCTCGGAAGCCGACGGGGTGCTGCACGCGGGGACGGCGCGGCGCGCCGACGGCGAGATCGTCTCGTCGGGCGGGCGGGTGCTGTCGATAGTGGGCACGGGCGCCGACCTGACGGCCGCGCGGACCAAAGCCTACGAGGTCGCACGTTCAATTCGACTGCCGGGCAGTCATTTCCGCAGCGACATCGCCCAGTTGGCGGCCGACGGCAAGATCCGCATCTAGAACGCGACGGCCAGACCGTCCCGACGCGGGTCGCTGGCCGCGAAGTAGCCGCTCTCGAGCCGCCAGATCGCCTGACAGCTGCCGAATTGGTTGTAGTCGTCGACGGCAACCAAATGGTGTCCACGCCGGCGCAATTCGTCCAGCGTCGTATCCGGGAAACCCTTTTCGCAGCTGACCTGCATACCCTCGACCCACCGGAACCGCGGGCCGTCGCACGCCGCCTGTGGGTTTTGCCCGTGGTCGGCGATGCGCACCATCACTTGCACGTGACCCTGGGGTTGCATCGTCCCGCCCATCACCCCGAAGCTCATCACCGGGGCGCCGTCTCGGGTGACAAACCCCGGGATGATGGTGTGGTAAGGGCGTTTGTTCGGACCCACGGCATTCGGATGTCCCGGGGCCGCAACGAAATTCGCACCACGATTCTGCAGCGAGATCCCGGTGCCCGGCACCACCACGCCCGAGCCGAACCCCATGTAGTTCGACTGGATCATCGACACCATCATCCCCGCGGCGTCGGCCGCGGTCAGGTAGACCGTGCCGCCCACCGGGGCACCGGCGGCTGCGGGCTTGGCTCGCCCGCGGTCGATCAGCGCCGCGCGCCGGCTCAAATACTCCTTGTCCAGCAGCCGTTCCGGCGCCCACGGCATGTGCCCTATGTCGGCGACATAGGCCTGGGCGTCGGCGAACGCCAGCTTCACCGCTTCGATCTGCAGGTGCACACTGTCGGCGGAATCCACCGGCAGCGAGGCAATGTCGAAATGCTCCAGGATGCCCAGGGCGATCAGCGCGACGATCCCCTGCCCGTTGGGCGGGATCTCGTGCACTGTGTACCCGCGGTAGTCGCCGTCGACCGTGCCGACCCAGTCGGCGCGGTGGGCCGCAAGGTCAGTGGCCCGCATGGCGCCGTCGTTGTCCAACGCATGCGCCTCGAGTTTTGTCGCCAGTTCCCCGCGATAGAACGCCTCGCCGTTGGTCGCGGCGATCGTTTCGAGCGCGGCGGCGTGATCGGGCAAGCTGAATCGCTCGCCGGGTTTCGGCGCCCGTCCGCCGGGCAGAAACGCCTGGGCGAAACCGGGCTGTTTCTCAAAGAGCGGTACCTGCGCCGCCCATTGCTCGGCGACAGTCGGTGAGACCAGAAAGCCGTTCCGGCCGTAGGATATCGCGGGCTCGAACAGCCGCTCGAACGCCAGTTTGCCGAACTTCGCATGCAGCTCGGTCCACGCCGACACCGCGCCCGGCACGGTCACCGCGTTCCAGCCGAGGATCGGAACATCCTTGCCGCCAAAGTATTCCGGCGTCCACGCCGCGGGCGAGCGGCCAGAGGCGTTCAGCCCGTGCAGGTGCTCGCCATCCCACACGATGGCGAAGGCGTCCGAACCGATGCCATTGGATACCGGCTCCACGATCGTCAGGGCGATGGCGGTGGCGATGGCCGCGTCTACCGCGCTGCCGCCCTGCTCGAGCATCCGCAGACCCGCCTGGGCGGCAAGCGGTTGCGACGTGCACACAACGTTTTCCGCCAGGATGGGCTTGCGTGGCCAGGCGTACGGGAAGGTCCAGTCGAACGGTGCGGTCACCTTCGCGAGGGTAGCCCGTCAGGCCGTCAGCAGCGGAGCCATCCAGGTCAGCTCGGCAGGCAACTGCGAGCTCCAGAACGCGCCGTCGTGGCCACCGGGCGAGAAGCCGCCGGCCGGTGGATTGGGCAGTTGCGCAATGAACTGCTTTGTCGCGCTGTAAAACGGATCGCTGTCACCGCAGTCGATCCGGATCGGGATCGAGGCCAGCGCGGGCATTCCGAACACCGAGTTCGCCGCGAAGTCGTCCGGACCGTCGAAGGCTCCCGGCGCGGCCGCACCCGAGGACATCCACAGCGCCGGGCTCACCGCGCAGATCGCCGCGGTCCGGGCCGGCCCCAACCGACCGCCCAGCAGCAATGCGCCGTAGCCACCCATCGACCAGCCCAGGAACGCCACCCGTGAGGTGTCCAGATTCTGGTTGCCCAGCATCGGGATGAGCTCGTCGAGCACCATGGCGCCGCTGTCCTCGCCGGAAGATCGTTTGTGCCAATAGCTGCCGCCGCCGTCGACTGCGACCACCGCGAACGGCGGCAGTCCGGCGTCGACGGCCTGTGCCAGGCCGTGTTCGACGCCGCCCGCCATCACGGTGGACGCGTCACTGCCCTTGCCATGCAGCGCAATCACGGGCCGCAGCGGCTTCGTCTGCCCCGGCGGACGCGCGATGGCCCAATTCGTGTTGACCCCGCCGCGCGCGGCGGAGACGAAGGAACCGGTCACCATGGTGGCCGCGGCCGCCGCCGGGGGAGCCGGATCGCGAGGTGGGCTCGGCGGCGGTGCCAACGGCACCTGGGTGCCGGCCGTCGACACCGGCATCGCATGAGATGTGCGTGGTTTTAACAGGATGTCGAGCCCGTAGGCCCCTACCGCCCCCACGGCCGCGCCGGCGCCGAGGCCGAGCAGGGCGCGTCGGCTCAAGTCGGGCATGCGGGCCATTATGCCCTGGCCGTTTGGCCGAAATGGCATCGCAGTACCACTTTGGCTGGCACGATGGCTACTCGTGACTGCAGCGGTTACTCCAAAAGGAGAACGCCGGCGGTATGCGCTCGTCAGCGCCGCCGCCGAGCTGCTGGCCGAGGGTGGGTTCGAAGCGGTGCGGCACCGCGCGGTCGCGCGGCGTGCCGGATTGCCGTTGGCATCCACCACCTATTACTTCTCGTCCCTCGACGATCTGATTGCCCGCGCCGTCGAGCACATCGCCATGATCGAGGTGGCGCAGTTGCGGTCGCGGGTCAGCGCCTTGTCGCGGCGGCGCCGGGGGCCGGAGACCATCGCCGACGTGTTGGCCGATCTGCTCGTGGGCGACGTGTCGGGTCCGGGCCGCACCGAACAGCTGATCTCGCGCTACGAGCGCCACGTCGCGTGCATCCGTCTGCCCGCGCTGCGCGAGACGATGCGTCGCAGCCTGCGCCAGCGTGCCGAGGCGGTGGCCGAGGCCATCGAGCGCTCGGGTCGCTCGGTGCACATCGAGCTGGTGTGCACGCTGATCTGCGCGGTCGACGGTTCGGTGGTGTCGGCCCTGGTGGAAGGTCGGGACCCGCGCGCGGCGGCACAGGGTGCGGTGGTCGACCTCATCGAGGTGCTCGCGCCTATCGATCAGCGGCCCGTGCAGATCTGACCGACCCGTTACGGGCGGACCGGATCCACCGGCAGCGATGGCGTCACGATGCACCCGGTGTCGAGGTCGCCATAGATCGTCACATTCTCGGGCGTGCGCTGCGCGTACAACGCGACGTAGGCGCAGACCACGGCGTCGACCGGATCCTCGGCACGGCGCAGTTCGCTTTTGCGCTGTGCGGCCGCGACGGCCCGGCGCAGCGAGAGCCACCCGTCGTGCCCGCCGACGCGGAGCGGCACCGGAGCCTTCGCCAGCCGCTCGACGCCGTCCATCAGCAGCAACAGCTCGGATTTGAGCCGGTCGACGGTGCGCCCGGGCTTCGCCTTGTACTTCAGCGTGCGCTCCAGGCGGAACAAGGCGACGGTGGCCGCATGGGGGTAGACCTCGATGGCGCGCCGGGCGGCCGACGACCGCGGATCGAGGTCAAGTCCCAGCGTCGCGGCCAGACGGCCCGCGCGGGGGCCGCCGACGAATTCGGGCTTTCCGGTGTTGCAGGGGTGGGCACCGGCCTCGTACCTGCGGAAATCGCGGTTGAGCGCGGTCTCGGCCGGGCGCTGACCGGTCGGGTTGTTCACCACCAGCGGCGCATCGAAGGCGACCACGCACTCGCCCTGCACATAGGGGCACAACGCGGTCAGGATCTCGTCGTCGTCGCGGACCGTGCACACGGTCACCAGGGAGCCGCCGGAGTCCACGACCGCGACGCCGGTCGGGTTCCGACCCGCCCAGGCAAGGTCCACGCCGGCGAAGTACATCCGCATAGGCTACGAGCGCGACCGTAAG
This sequence comes from Mycobacterium sp. NGS58, assembly GCF_059812385.1. Classification (NCBI taxonomy): domain Bacteria; kingdom Bacillati; phylum Actinomycetota; class Actinomycetes; order Mycobacteriales; family Mycobacteriaceae; genus Mycobacterium; species Mycobacterium sp. NGS58. The sequence goes on from NZ_JCALCO010000017.1 coordinate 34,540, forward strand.
CTGTGTGTTCGTGAGGACCAAGTGAGCATTCCGAATGTGCTGGCCACTCGGTATGCCAGTGCCGAGATGGTCGCGATCTGGTCGCCGGAGGCCAAGGTGGTCGCCGAGCGGCGATTGTGGCTGGCGGTGCTGCGCGCGCAGGCGGAACTGGGCGTTGCGGTCCCTGCCGAAGCCGTCGCCGACTATGAGCGGGTGGTCGAGGACGTCGACCTGGCGTCGATCGCGGACCGCGAACGGGCGCTGCGCCATGACGTCAAGGCGCGGATCGAAGAGTTCAATGCGCTGGCCGGTCATGAGCACGTGCACAAGGGCATGACCAGTCGCGACCTGACCGAGAACGTGGAGCAGCTGCAGATTCGGCGCTCGCTGGAGCTGGTGTTCGGTCACGGCGTGGCGGTCGCCGCTCGGCTCGCCGAGCGGGCCGTGGCCTACCGCGACCTGGTGATGGCCGGGCGCAGCCACAACGTCGCCGCGCAGGCCACCACGTTGGGCAAGAGGTTCGCGTCGGCGGCTCAGGAAACGCTGATCGCGTTGACCAGGCTGCGCGAATTGATCGACCGCTACCCGCTGCGCGGCATCAAAGGCCCGATGGGCACCTCGCAGGACATGCTCGACCTGTTGGACGGTGACGCGGCCAAGCTCGCCGAGCTCGAGCGGCGGGTAGCCGAATTCCTGGGTTTCGCAACGGTATTGACCAGCGTCGGGCAGGTATATCCGCGTTCGCTGGACCACGACGTGCTTTCGGCGCTGGTGCAGCTGGGCGCGGGGCCGTCGTCGATGGCTCACACCATCCGGCTGATGGCCGGGCATGAACTGGTGACCGAGGGATTCGCGCCCGGACAGGTCGGCTCCTCGGCCATGCCGCACAAGATGAACACCCGCAGCTGCGAGCGGGTCAACGGTCTTCAGGTCGTGCTGCGCGGTTACGCCTCGATGGCGGCCGAACTGGCGGGGGCGCAGTGGAACGAGGGCGACGTGTTCTGTTCGGTGGTGCGCCGAGTGGCGTTGCCGGACAGCTTCTTTGCCATCGATGGGCAGATCGAGACCTTCCTGACGGTGCTCGACGAGTTCGGCGCCTATCCGGCGGTGATCGGCCGCGAGCTGGATCGCTACCTGCCGTTCCTGGCCACCACCAAGGTGTTGATCGCCGCGGTGCGCGCCGGCGTGGGGCGCGAGACCGCGCATCACGTGATCCGCGAGCACGCGGTGGCCGCGGCGCTGGCCATGCGCGAACACGGGGCGGAGCCCGATCTGCTGGAGCGCCTGGCGGCCGACGATCGGCTGCCACTGGACCGGGCCACGCTGGACGCCGCGCTGGCCGACAAGAAGGCATTCACCGGTGCCGCCGGTGATCAGGTGGACGAGGTGGCGGCGCAGGTGGATGCGCTGGTGAACACCTATCCGGACGCGGCCAAGTACGCCCCGGGCGCGATCCTGTGACGCTGGCCGGGGCGCTCGCCGAGATCGACTTCACCGATCTGGACAACTTCGCAGAAGGATTTCCGCACGATCTGTTCGCGATCCATCGTCGCGAGGCGCCGGTGTACTGGCACGCACCGACCGACAACACCCCCGACGGTGAAGGCTTCTGGTCGGTGGCCACCTACGCGGAAACGCTTGAGGTGCTGAAGGACCCGGTGACGTATTCATCGGTCACCGGTGGCCCGCGGCCGTACGGCGGCACGCTGTTGCAGGATCTGGCGATCGCGGGTCAGGTGCTCAACATGATGGACGATCCACGGCATTCACAGATTCGGCGGTTGGTCAGCTCGGGGCTGACACCGCGGATGATCAGGCTGGTCGAGGATGACCTGCGGAGCAGGGCGCGCCGATTGCTGGACGCGGTGGTGCCGGGCGAGCCGTTCGATTTCCTGGTCGACATCGCCGCGGAATTGCCGATGCAGATGATCTGCATCCTGCTGGGAGTTCCTGAATCCGAACGGCATTGGCTGTTCGAGGCGATCGAGCCGCAATTCGACTTCGGCGGCTCACGCAAGGCCGCGCTGTCGCAACTCTCTGTCGAAGAGGCCGGATCGCGGATGTATCTGTACGGTCAGCAGTTGATCGCGGCCAAGCGCGAGAACCCGACCGATGACATGTTGTCGGTCGTGGCGAACGCGATGCTGGATGAGTCTGACGGCCATGGCGGATCGGCCCTGTCCGACCTCGAGCTGTACCTGTTCTTCAGTCTGTTGTTCAGCGCCGGCGCGGAGACCACGCGCAACGCGGTCGCGGGCGGCCTGCTGGCGTTGGCCCACCATCCGCACCAATTGCAATCGCTGCGCGACGATCTCGATGCGCTGCCCACGGCCGTCGAGGAGATGGTGCGGTGGACATCGCCGTCGCCCTCCAAGCGCCGCACCGCCACCCGCGACGTCACGCTGGCCGGGCAGCCGATCGAGGCGGGGCAGAAGATACAGATCTGGGAAGGATCGGCGAATCGCGACGCCGGCGCCTTCGAGAACGCGGACGAATTCGATATCTCCCGAAAGCCGAATCCGCACCTGGGATTCGGTCAGGGAGTGCACTATTGCCTGGGTGCCAATCTGGCGCGGCTGGAACTGCGGGTGTTGTTCGAGGAGCTGCTGTCTCGGTTCGGCGGGGTCCAGGTTGTCCGGCCCGTCGAATGGACTCGCAGCAATCGGCACACCGGCATCCGGCACCTCGTCGTGGAGCTCCGCGAAGAACCGTGACGATCCGGTTTGCTGAGGTCGAGCCCTCACCCGATGTGTTCGCCGCGGTGATGGCAACCGGAATCTTGTCGATCGGGGCGCACGATCACGGGTACCCGTTGATCAGCGACACGATGGGTGTCATTGCCACGGTCGGGCTGTTGTTTCTGGTTGCCCTGGTCGTCGCGAAGGCCGCCATCCCCGGCCAGACGTTGCGATGGGATCTGACCGATCCCGACGTCACCCTGCGACTGATCACCTTCGTCGCCGCCTGCGCGGTGATCGACGCGCGCCTGTCGTCCAAGGTGTGGGTGGCGCGCGTGCTCGGCGTGGTCGCGCTGGCAGCCTGGCTGGTGCTGATCCTGCTCAGCGCGCGAAACATGTTGGCGCATCGGTGGACGGAGCTGCGCGACCGCGCCCACGGCCCCTGGCAGCTGGCCAGCGTCGGCACTTCCGGCTTGGCGATCGTGATCGCCCGGGCGGCCCGGCAGACTGGCCATCACTGGTGGCTGGCGGTGGCCGTGGCCGGGTGGGTGGCGGCGCTGTGCATCTACGGCCTGATGACGTCGCTGACCATGTCGCGTGTCGTCAACGAACGCCAGGACCGCGACGGCTTCGAACCGGACACCTGGATTTTGATGGGCGGCATGGCGATCGCGACGCTGGCCGGCGACACCATCCACGCCGTGGCTCCCGCCTGGCTGGCCGGGCCGGTGCGCGCGGTCAGCATCGTGACCTGGGTGACGGCCACCCTGTGGATACCGCCGCTGATCTACTTTGCGCTGCACCGCATCCGGCGTCATCCCAACATGCTGCAATTCACCGGTGTGTGGTGGGCGTTCGTGTTTCCGCTGGGCATGTACTCCGCGGCCAGTTTCGCCATGGCGGTCGAGCTGGGCCGGCACCCGCTGCTCACCGTTTCGCTGGTCTTCTTCTGGGATGCGCTGGCCGCGTGGCTCACTGTGGTCTTCGCCGGGCTGCTGCTCTTGTCGCGGCGGTTGCTGCTAACTCCCGCGAATCGCGATACCGGCCGACCGTAGCTCGAGCGCGGCCAGGGCCCCGATGGTGGCCGGATCCTCCCGGCGCCATCCGCCGACCGGATCCGCGCTGACGGCGACCAACTTCCGGGGCGCACGATTGGTCAGCGCGCGCAGCGCAAGCAGTTGCGCACCGGCCGGGGTCGCGGCCAGAGCGGTCACCGTCAACTTGCGCCGAAAGAATCGCAGCCGCAGAAACAACCACGGGAGCACCGCCACGAGGATCGGCACCGCAACAACCGCCATGGCCAGCAGCACCGCGAGCCAACTCGCCGCGGTGTCCAGGTCGTGGCCCGCGCCCGCGATGTCCAGCGCGGCCTGGCTGGCCGAGTTGAGCGGCTTGCTCACCGTGTCGCCCACCACGGGAATGTGCTGGGCGCCGTGGCCGGCGGAGGCGAGATTGCCGGCGATGCCGTGCGCGCCGCTCTCGACCTGCCGGCCGGCGTCGGCGATCGTCGCGATGGCGTCGTAGACCGCCAGCCCGACGAGCAGCCAGAGCACCGTCCACAAGACGACGGTAAGGTCGCTGAACAGCTGGACCGCCAGCCGGCCGGGCCTGGTGGAGTAGGGCAGAAACCGCGATGTCATAGCCCCGATCCCAGCACAAAGCCCGTTTGCGGGTGCCCGATAGGCTGGCCGGATGCCTGCACTGTCCGACTACCAGCATCTGGCCAGCGGCAAGGTCCGTGAGCTGTATCGCGTCGACGACGATCACCTGCTGCTCGTCGCGACCGACCGGATCTCGGCGTACGACTTCGTCCTGGACAGCACCATCCCGGACAAGGGCCGCATCCTCACCGCGATGAGCGTCTTCTTCTTCGGACTCGTGGACGCCCTTAACCATCTGGCCGGGCCGCCGGACGACCCACGCGTCCCCGACGGGGTCCTGGGCCGCGCGCTGGTGGTGCGCGAGCTGGACATGCTTCCCGTGGAATGCGTGGCGCGGGGTTACCTGACCGGCTCGGGATTGCTGGACTACCAGGCGACCGGAAAGGTCTGCGGCATCGCGCTGCCGCCGGGACTGGTCGAAGCCAGCAAGTTCGCCGAACCACTGTTCACCCCCGCGACGAAAGCCGCGTTGGGCGACCACGACGAAAACATCCCCTTCGCGCGGGTGATCGAAATGGTCGGCGGCGTAACCGCCAACCAGCTGCGCGACCGTACGTTACAGATCTACGTTCAGGCCGCCGATCACGCGCTGCGGAAGGGAATCATCATCGCGGACACCAAGTTCGAGTTCGGCACTGACCGCGACGGCAACCTGCTGCTGGCCGACGAGATATTCACACCGGATTCGTCGCGGTACTGGCCGGCCGACGAGTACCAGGTCGGCGTCGTCCAGAACAGTTTTGACAAGCAGTTCGTCCGCAACTGGCTGACCGGCCCCGAGTCAGGCTGGGACCGCCACGGCTCACAGCCGCCGCCGCCGCTGCCCGAATACATCATCGGCGCCACCCGTGATCGGTACATCGAAGCCTACGAACGCATTTCCGGTCTGAGCTTCGACGAGTGGATCGGTCCCAGCGCATGACAGATGTGAACCTGGACGGGTCGGTGCCCCCGGTCGCCAAGCGGGTGGAGAGTCGGCGGGAGCATCACGGCGACGTCTTCATCGACCCGTACGAGTGGCTGCGCGAAAAGACCAACCCCGAAGTCATCGCCCACCTCGAGGCGGAAAACGCCTACGTCGACCAGATGACCGCGCACCTCGAACCGCTGCGGCGACAGATTTTCGACGAGATCAAGGCGCGCACCAAGGAGACGGACCTCTCGGTTCCGACGCGGCAGGGCGAGTGGTGGTACTACGCGCGCACCTATGAGGGCAAGCAGTACCGCGTCCAATGCCGTTGTCCGATACGTGATTCCGATGACTGGGATCCGCCGATCCTGGACGAGAACACCGAGATCCCGGGCGAGCAGGTTCTGCTCGATTCCAATGCCGAAGCCGAGGGCCACGAGTTCTTCTCCCTGGGCGCCGCGACGGTGAGTCTGGATGGGAATCTGCTGGCCTACTCGGTCGACACCCTCGGCGATGAACGATACACGTTGCGGTTCAAGGACTTACGCACCGGCGAGCTGTATCCCGACGAGATCGCCGACATCGGGGCTGGTGCGACGTGGGCAGCCGACAACCGCACCGTGTATTACCTGACCCTGGACGACGCCCACCGCCCCGACAAAGTGTGGCGTTATCGGGTGGGCTCCGGCGACGAGTCGGAGCTGGTGTATCACGAAGCGGACGAGAAGTATTGGCTCGGCGTGGGGCTCACCCGCAGCGAGGCCTACGTCTTCATCGCCTCGGGGTCCTCGATCACCTCCGAGTATCGCTACGCCGACGCCGCCGATCCGCAGGCCCACTTCACCGTCGTGCTGCCCCGCCGCGAAGGCGTCGAGTACTCGGTCGAGCACGCGGTCATCGGCGGGCAGGACCGGTTCTTGATCCTGCACAACGACGGCGCGGTCAACTTCACCCTCACCGAGGCGCCGGTCAGCGATCCGGCGCAGCAGCGCACCCTGATCCCGCACCGCGACGACGTCCGGCTCGATGGGGTGGACGCTTTCGCCGGCCTCCTGGTCGTCAGCTATCGGCGCGAGGCACTGCCCCGGATGCAGCTGTGGCCCATCAACGCGGACGGCACATACGCACAGCCCGAGGAGATTTCGTTCGATTCCGAGCTGATGACGGCCGGTCCGGCCGGCAACCCGAATTGGGCGGCGCCCAAGCTGCGGATCAGGGCGGGTTCGCTGGTCATCCCGGCGCGCGTCTTCGACATCGACCTCGCCACCGGTGAACGCACCTTGCTGCGCGAGCAGCCCGTACTCGGCGACTACCGGACCGACGAGTACGTGGAACGGCGCGACTGGGCGGTGGCCGACGACGGCACCCGCATCCCGGTGTCCATCGTGCACCGCGCTGACCTCGAATTCCCGGCACCCGCATTGCTTTACGGTTACGGAGCTTACGAGCTGTGCACCGACCCGAGCTTTTCGATCGCCCGGCTGTCGCTGCTGGACCGCGGCATGGTGTTCGCCATCGCCCACGTGCGTGGCGGCGGTGAGATGGGCCGGCTGTGGTACGAGCACGGAAAGCTTTTGGAGAAGAAGAACACCTTTACCGATTTCGTCGCGGTCGCAAGGTATTTGGTGGATTCAGGCGTCACCGGGGCGCGCCGCCTGGTGGCGTTGGGGGGCAGCGCCGGCGGCTTGTTGATGGGGGCGGTGGCCAATCTGGCGCCGGAGCTCTTCGCCGGCATACTCGCGATGGTCCCATTCGTCGACCCGCTGACCACCATCCTGGATCCCGCGTTGCCGTTGACCGTCACCGAGTGGGACGAGTGGGGAAACCCGTTGGCGGACAAGGATGTTTACGCATACATGAAGTCCTATTCGCCGTATGAGAATGTCGAGGCCAGGCGGTATCCGGCGATTCTTGCGATGACGTCGCTGAATGACACGAGGGTCTACTACGTGGAGCCGGCCAAGTGGGTTGCGGCGCTGCGACACGCCAACGCTGACGGTAATCCGGTCCTGCTGAAGACCCAGATGAACGCCGGACACGGCGGCGTCAGCGGCCGATACAAGGGCTGGGAGGAGACCGCCTTTCAATACGCGTGGCTATTAGCCGCCGCCGAGGCCCAGTCGTCGGTGTAAGCAACCCAATCCGGTCAGCGGCCGCGGGGACGATCGCGCTATTCGCCAACCGTTTCGCTTGCCGGCTCCTTCGGCAGGAACCACGCCGGAACCAGGGTGCACACCACCAGCACGACGGCAATCACGAACACCGCGGTATACGCGTGTGACAGGTCGTGCACCAGATCGCTGGAAAATCCGGGGTCCAGCGACTGCGGGGGTATTGCGGACTGGTCAACCGGCACGCCGTCGGCGACCGCCCTCTGATGCAGGGCGGCGAGCTTGTTCGCCGCGACGATGTTGGGGCTCCGATTGAACTGGTTCGTCAGGATCATCGACATGAGCGCGGTTCCGATCGAGCCGCCCACCTGGTGACTGACGCTCATCAGCGTCGTTCCCCGGGCGATCTGATGGGGCGCCAGCGCCTGGACCGAGGCCACCGACAGCGGCATCATCGTGCAGCCCATGCCCAGGCCCATGATCGCCAGCCCGACCAGCAGCGTGGGTTGATAATGCGCCTGGGTGGCGGCCCCGAACGCGAAGGTGCTCAGGCCGGCGGTGATCAGCGCGATCCCGACCAGCACGATCTTGCCCGGGCCCTGCCTGTCCACCAGCGGTCCGGTCAGCCGCATGGTCAACATGGCGCCGAGCCCCTGAGGAATCATGTGCACGCCCGCCTGCATCGGCGTTTGGTGCACCACCTGCTGGAAGTAGCTGGGAACCAGCAGGCCCGCGCCGAAGAATGCGCCGGCGAAGACCAGCATCGTCACGTTGGCGTGCGTGAGCACGGGATTGCGGAATAGCCGCAGGTCTATCAGGGGATGGTCGGCGTGCTGCCACGCGTGCGCGACGAATCCCGCGATCAGTGCCAGCCCGATGATCGCCGGTATCAGCACGTGGCGGTCGGCCACGGTGCCGCGGCCCGGGACGGACGACACCGCGAACAAAAACGTCGCCAGGCCCGGCGAGAGCAGCAGCACCCCGACGGTGTCGAAGGTCTCCGACCGCGCCGGGTGATCCCGCGGGAAGACGACGGCGGCCAGCGCGATGGTGAGAACCCCGATCGGCACATTGATCAGGAAGATCCACCGCCAACTCGAGGCGTCGATCAGCCAGCCGCCCAGGATCGGCCCCCCGATCGGGGCCAACAGCATCGGGATGCTCAGTATCGACATCAGGCGCCCGAGCCGCCCCGGGCCCGCTTCGCGCGTCATGATCATGAAACCCAACGGCAGCAGCATGCCGCCGCCGGCCCCCTGTACCACGCGAAAGACGATGAGCTGCAATATGTTTGCGGCGATCGCACACAGCAGCGAGCCCATCATGAAGGCCAGCACCGAACCCATGAAGAGCCGTTTGGTGCCGAACCGGTCGGCCGCCCAGCCGGTTATCGGGATCACGGTCGCCAAGGCGAGCGTGTAGCCGGTCATCGTCCAGGCGACGACGGCCTGCGTGGACGCGAATTGGTCGATGAACGTGCGCTGCGCGACGCTGACGACAGTGACATCCAGGATCGCCATCACAGTGGCCAAGACGCACACACCGGAGATCCGCAACAGTGGCGCATCGAGCTTGTCGGGATATACCCGCGCCTCGGCGCCCGGCTGTCCGGCGGGAGCGTGTGGCAGCGGCGTTTTGGCCGCTGCGTAGGAGGCCTCGTCCATGGCGTTGCTTAGCATATCGAACTGATCTCGCGGCGGTTGCGGTCTGGGCAGGTCGGCGGCCGCCGAAATCTTTTGCTCGCGAGGGCGTATACGCCTGCCGTCTGCGTGTCCTTCACCATTCCGACACTTGGGATCGGCAAACTGCTGGTGTGTCTGGAAAATTGATCGTCTCGGTCTCGGGGATCGGGGAACGCACCCTGCCCGACGTCGAGGCGTTCTGCACGCAAATGGATGCCCGCAAGGTACCGGTGTCGTTACTCGTGGCTCCCCGCCTGTCCGGCGACTACCGGCTCGACCACGACCCGGGAACCGTCGAGTGGCTGACCAACCGTCGCACCGGCGGTGACGCCATCGTTCTGCACGGCTATGACGACGCGGCCACCAAGAAGCGTCGCGGCGAATTCGCTATCCTGCGGGCGCATGAGGCCAACCTGCGGTTGATGGCCGCGGACCGGGTGCTCGAGCACCTCGGGCTGCGTACCCGACTGTTCGCGGCGCCCGGCTGGGTGGTGTCACCCGGCGTCGTCAAAGCATTGCCGGACAACGGATTCCGGTTACTGGCCGATCTGCATGGGATCACCGACCTGGTTCGTCACAGCACGGTCCGCGCGCGCGTCCTGGGCATCGGCGAGGGCTTCCTCACCGAGCCGTGGTGGTGCCGGATGGTGGTGCTGTCCGCCGAGCGGATCGCTCGGCGCGGCGGCGTGGTGCGGGTTGCGGTTGCGGCGCGCCACCTGCGCAAACCCGGGCCGCTGCAGGCCATGGTGGACGCGGTCGACTTGGCATTGATGCACGGCTGCACACCCACCGTGTATCGGTGGGAGCCGGCCAGGGCGGTACTCGACGCCGCCTGAGCCGGCGACTGCCTGACCTGGGCGTCGGGGCACTACCCTGGTCCGACATGAGCGATTCTTCGGTTGCGGGGTTCGACGCTGATGCGATCGTCGTCGGGGCTGGCCTGGCGGGCCTGGTCGCCGCCTGTGAACTCCTGGATCGCGGCTGGCGGGTGCTCATCGTCGATCAGGAGAACAGCGCCAACCTGGGTGGGCAGGCCTTTTGGTCCTTCGGCGGCCTGTTCTTCGTCGACAGCCCCGAGCAGCGCCGGTTGGGTATCCACGACAGCCATGAACTCGCGTTGCAGGACTGGCTGGGCACGGCTGCCTTCGATCGTCCCGAGGACTACTGGCCACGCCAATGGGCACACGCCTATGTCGATTTCGCCGCCGGGGAGAAGCGCAGTTGGCTGCGGTCGCGGGGCCTCAAGCTTTTCCCGCTGGTGGGCTGGGCCGAGCGCGGCGGGTATGGCGCACAGGGGCACGGCAATTCGGTTCCCCGCTTCCACATCACCTGGGGCACCGGGCCCGCGCTCGTCGAGATCTTCGCTCGGCAGCTGCGGGACCGCTCATCGGTGCGCTTCGCGCACCGCCATCAGGTCGACGAGTTGATCGTCGAGGGCGAGGCGGTGACCGGCGTCCGGGGCACGGTGCTGGAGCCCACGGCCGCACCCAGGGGGGTCGCCTCATCGCGGAAAGGCGTAGGACAGTTCGAATTTCGTGCCGACGCGGTTATCGTGACGAGTGGTGGCATCGGCGCCAATCACGAACTGGTGCGAAAGAACTGGCCCAAGCGCATGGGCCGCGTCCCCGAGCAACTCCTGAGCGGGGTGCCGGCGCACGTCGACGGGCGGATGATCGCCATCTCGCAGCAGGCCGGCGCGCGGGTGATCAACCCCGACCGGATGTGGCACTACACCGAGGGCATCACCAACTACGAGCCGATTTGGCCGCTGCACGGGATCCGGATCATCCCGGGCCCTTCGTCGCTGTGGCTCGATGCGAATGGCAAGCGGCTGCCGGTCCCGCTCTACCCCGGCTTCGATACGCTGGGCACATTGGAGTACATCACCAAGTCAGGGTTCGACTACACCTGGTTTGTGTTGAACGCCAAGATCATTGAGAAAGAGTTCGCGCTCTCCGGCCAGGAGCAGAATCCGGACCTGACCGGACAGAGTATCCGCGAGCTGGTGCGAAACCGGGCCCGATCCGGGCCGCCGGGCCCGGTGCAGGCGTTCGTCGACCGGGGAGTGGACTTCGTCAGCGCGAACTCGCTGCGCGAGTTGGTGACCGCGATGAACAAGCTGCCCGACGTGCAGCCGCTGGACTACGCCACGGTGGAGGCCGAGGTCACCGCCCGCGATCGCGAGGTGGCCAACAAGTTCAGCAAGGACGGGCAGATCACGGCGATCCATGCCGCGCGAAACTATCTGGGCGATCGGCTGGGCCGGGTGGTGGCGCCGCACCGGCTGACTGATCCGAAGGCCGGACCGATGATCGCGGTCAAGCTGCACATCCTGACCAGAAAAACGTTGGGCGGCATCGAAACCGACCTCGCCGCACGGGTGCTGAAGGCCGACGGCACGCCGCTGACCGGTTTGTATGCCGCCGGCGAGGTTGCCGGGTTCGGTGGCGGCGGCGTGCACGGCTACCGCGCCCTGGAAGGCACGTTCTTGGGCGGCTGCATCTTCTCCGGCCGCGCCGCCGGACGCGGCGCCGCAGACGACATCGCGTAGCCACTGGGCAACCGGCGCCGAGCCACCCGCCGCTAGAACGTGACGGCGTTTTCTTCCGGCAGCACCTGGAAGTCGGTGGTGGTCATCTCGGTGAGCCGGCCGTAGTAGATCCCCCGTGCATCCGGGGCGATGATTCCCTGGTGAATGGGAGCGGCGCGCTGCGGAGCCACGGCACGCAGGTAATCGACCGCCTCGGACACCTTCATCCAGGGCGCGGCCGCCGGCGTGGCCAGGACGTCCACCGGCTCGTCGGGCACAAAAAGCGCGTCACCGGGATGCATCAACCGGGCACGATGGTCGGCATCGCCCACCAGAAACGAAATGTTCTCTATCACAGGGATTTCCGGGTGAATCACCGCGTGTTTGCCGCCGAGGGCGCGAACGGTCAGTTCGCCGATGTGCAGCTCGTCGCCGACATGGACCTCGCGGCATGGCGCGCCCAGTTGTGCGGTGGTCTGCGGGTCCGCGTACAGCGCCGCATCCGGGTTACCCTCGAGCAACGCCGGCAGCCGTTTGGCGTCGACATGGTCGGGGTGCTGATGGGTGATCAAGATGGCGGTCAAGCCGGTGATTCCCTCGAAACCGTGCGCGAAGGTACCGGGATCGAAGAGCACGCGGGTGTGGTCAAACTCGGCAAGTAGGCACGAATGGCCGAAATGCGTCAGTTGCATATCTACGATTGTGCCTTGATGGACAAGCTGCCGACGCGCGTGATTCTGGCCATGATCCTGGTCGCCGGCAATTTTGCGGTTGCTCTGATCGTCGTCATCCCCGCCCACGCAGATCCGGAGACTTGCCCGGGCCTGTGCGATCGGATCCCGAACACCGCGTGGATCGATCAGCATGCCGTGCCGCTGGACGCCGTCTACCACTGGCCCGCCCTCGCCGGCCAGGCCGTGCAGACAACCGGTTCGGCCCCCGGCCCGCGGTTCCGGTTCGAGGAATTGTGCGCCGCGCCGGCGACAACCCAGGATCCCCGCGATTCGGCCGTCGCGGCTCGCTCGACGGTTCAGCATCCCGACGGACAGTGGCAACTGCAGGCCCAGGTGCTGCACTGGCGGGGTGACACCGCCCGCGGGGGGACCATCGCGACCACGGCCTTCAGCAATGCCGTCGCGGCTCTACGGGCCTGCCAGCAGCGCGCACCGCAGGAGTCACCGTCGTTGACCACCGACGAAGCGAATCGGATGGCCGCCGTGATCAGCGGTCCGGTGGTGATGCACACCTATGTGTTCGCCCAACCGGCCAGCAGCACGATCAGCGAGCTCACGCTCTGGTCCACGGCGCCGCCGCAGACAGCCTGGCCGGCGATGGCGGACGATCCGGTGCTCAATGCCATGAGCGCGCCCCTCTGCGAGGCCTACATTGCGTCGTGCCCGTGATCCGAGCTGCGCTTTCGCCGGTAGAGTGGCGCCGGAAACGCCAACTGAGGAGGAGCGCCGGTGGCCCGGGTGATCGTGAGCGTGATGCCCAAAGCGGAGATTCTCGACCCGCAAGGTCAAGCGATTGTGGGCGCGCTGGCTCGCCTCGGACATCCGGGAATCTCAGAAGTGCGGCAAGGCAAGCGGTTTGAGCTTGAGGTGGACGACAGCGTCGACGATTCCGCGCTCGCCGAAATCGCGGAATCGCTGTTGGCGAACACCGTGATCGAAGACTGGACGATCAGCCGGGAGAAGCAGTGACGGCACGCATCGGGATCATCACCTTTCCCGGCACGCTCGACGACGTGGACGCCGCCCGTGCGGCGCGACGGGTCGGTGCCGAGGCGGTCAACCTGTGGCACGCCGACGCCGATCTCAAAAGCGTCGACGCCGTGGTGGTGCCCGGCGGGTTCTCCTACGGCGACTACCTGCGGGCCGGTGCGATCGCCCGGTTCGCGCCGGTGATGACCGAGGTGGTCCAGGCCGCGCGGCGCGGCATGCCGGTGTTGGGCATTTGCAACGGTTTTCAGGTGCTCTGCGAGGCCGGACTGTTGCCCGGCGCGCTGACCCGCAATGTGGGACTGCATTTCATCTGCCGCGACGTGTGGCTGCGGGTGGCCTCGACTTCGACCGCCTGGACATCGCGCTTCGAGCCCGACGCCGACTTGCTGGTCCCGCTGAAATCGGGAGAGGGACGCTACGTGGCGCCCGGCGAGGTGATCGAGGAGCTCGAGGGCGAGGGTCGGGTGGTGTTCCGATACCACGACAACGCCAACGGTTCGCTGCACGACATCGCCGGGGTCAGTTCCGCCAACGGCCGAGTGGTGGGTTTGATGCCGCATCCCGAGCATGCCATCGAGGCGCTGACCGGGCCGTCCGACGACGGCCTTGGCCTGTTCTATTCGGTGCTGGACGGCGTGCTGGCCGGCTGAGCGAAAACGCCTGCAACGTCGCGTAATTCGGCAAAGGACGCACCGATGGCGTCCGTCGCCTCATGCGGATCGTTGAAGGTCTGGTCGTCGGTGAGCACCGCGACGCCGAGCCGGTCCACGTAACTCCATACGGTGATGTTGACCGGGGCGCCGGGCGACAGCACACCGGTGGAATAGATTTCGGTGACCGCCGCGCCGCCGAAGTGGCCCCGCTCACGCGGCCCCACCACGCTGGACACCGCGACGTTCATCAGTTTGTTCGGCGCGTCGCGCTGACCCAACCACCGGAATGCGGCAGGGGCGAATGCGGTCGGAAGGTAGGACATCATCTTCCCGTAGAGCTCCGGGCCGAGGACTTCGTGGTCCTCCTTCGCGATCTTGGTGGCCAGGGCGACCAGCCGGGCCCGCTCCACGGGGTCGCCCACATGTACCGGCAGCGAGACCATCAGTCCGCTGATCTCATTGCCGGTGATGCGGTCGGACTTGTCGGTGGCCGTCGGCACCGAGGCGATGATCGGGCGGTCGGCCGCACCGTCATAAGCCAGCAACAGCGTTCGCAATCCGCCGGTGGCCATGGCCAGCACCACGTCGTTCACCGTGATGCCCAACGCCTTTGCCGTCGCCTTCACCTCCGGCAGCGACAACGACGTGCTGGCGAAGCGGCGTTGCGGCGAGACGAGATGGTTGAGGAAGGTCGGTGGTGCGTCGAACGCGTCGGCCAGGTCGGGGTGGCCCCCGCGCTCCCGGGACCGGCGGCGCACTCGCATCATTCCGACGGCTGCGTCCCTGAGCAGGCCGGGCAGCGCGCCGATCTGTCGGACGTGGTCGCGTGCCGCCGCACGCAGCAGGTCGGCGCTGGACGTAGTGATGCCTGCCTCGTCGTTGTCACGCTCGTCGGTCAGGCCGTCGCGCAGATCCATCGCACGGGCCAGCAGGTTGACCGACGCGACGCCGTCGGCCAGCGCATGGTGAACCTTGCCGATCAAGGCGAATCGGCCACCGGCCAGACCCTCGGCGAAATGAAACTCCCACAGTGGCCGGCGGCGGTCCAGGGGAACCGACGCCACCTCGCCGATCACCTGGTCGAGCTCGCGCCGGCCGCCCGGTGCGGGTACCTGCACTCGCCGCAGGTGATAGTCCAGGTCAACGTCGCAGTTCTCCTGCCACATGGGGTGGTGCAGATGCCAGGGGATGTCAACGAGCTTGTAGCGCAACGGTTCTAGCAGGTGAAGCCGACGACGCACGTGCCGGCGGAAGGCCTCGAAACCGAATTCCCCGTCGAAGTCGGCGGGGTCGATGACGGCCACCTTCAGCGTGTGCGTGTGTAGGTTGGGCGTCTCGCTGTAGAGCAGCATCGCGTCCATGCCGTTGAGTCTCTTCACACGCCACCTCCAGCGGCTCGGACGCCGTCAGCCCAGGATCGGGAACCGGCGCTCGCCCGCGAGCCGCTCGAGTGCGGCCTCCATGACGGCGCGTACATGGGCGTCGACCTCGTCAACGTCGGGGTCGTTGCCGAACTGGGCGGTGATGTCGACCGGTTCGAGAACCTCGGTGACAATCTTTGCCGGCAGGGGCACATTGGGCGGGAAGATGACGCTCAAACCGAACGGGAACCCGACGCTGATCGGCAGAATGTCCATTCGCGCTTTGGTTAGCCCCAGCTTGCGGGCCAGCCAGTTCCCACGGGTCAGGAACAGCTGGGTCTCCTGGGCGCCGATGGATACGGTCGGCACGATGGGCACCCCGGCTTCGATGGCGGTCCGCACGTAGCCGGTGCGGCCATTGAAGTCGATGGTGTTCGCACCGAAGGTCGGCCGGTAGGAGTCGTAGTCGCCGCCGGGGAATACCAGCACGACCGCGCCGGAGTGCAGGGCGGTGGCGGCGTTTTCGCGGCTGGCCTCGATGACCCCGAGGCGGCGCAGCCAGCCGTCTAAAGGTCCCATGAACAGCCCGTAATGGCCCAGCGTGTAAACCGGGCGGTCGTAGCCGAACCTGTTGTAGAAGGCCGGGGAGAAGATCAGCACATCCGGGGTGAGCATTCCGCCGGAGTGATTGGAGACCACCAGAACCCCACCCGAGGCCGGGACGTTGTCGATGTTTCGCACCTCGGCCCGGTAATACCGCTTGATGGCCGGTCCGAGCACCTTCGCCACCTGTTCGGTGAAAGCCGGATCCCATTTGGCGGTCTCGTGGTTGTCCGCCGCGTCAACACCGTTGCCCGCCATGGCTCCCCGCTGTCTGCTCCTGCTCTTCGCTGTTTGTTGCCGGTGTGACGCCAGTCTCAAACCTGAGCGTCCAGGTGACATATGCTACTCTCCATTTAAGAGAATGTCATATCCGTTTGCTGTGGAGGCGAACGGTCAATGGGGGAGCATGTCCGAAAAGGTCGTGGTGACCGGAGGTTTCGGGCTCGTCGGCTCGCAAACGGTGCGCCGCCTGGTGGCCGAGGGCCATCGCGTCGTCGCGACCGACCTCGGCACTGCCGCCCAGCGCAAAGCCGCGGGAGCACTGCCGGCCGGCGCCGAGCCGCACTGGGCGGATCTGACCGTTCCGGGTCAGGTGGACCGACTGCTCGCCGAGACATCGCCCACCGCCATCGTTCACCTGGCCGCGGTGATCCCACCGGTGATCTATCGGCATCCCGCGCTGGGGCGCCGCGTGAACGTCGACGCCACCGTCACGTTGCTGCGCGCGGCGCAATCGAGACGTCAGCCGGTGCGGTTCGTTCTGGCGTCCAGCAATGCCGTGTACGGCGCGCGCAACCCGCACCGGCATCACGAGCTGTTACGTCCGGACTCCCCGATGAACCCGGCCGACCTCTACGGCGCTCATAAGGCCGAAGTGGAACGGCACCTCCGAGCGTCGGACCTCGAATGGGTCATCTTGCGCCTGGCCGGGGTGATCAGTGTCGAACCGGACCCCATGCCGTTCAGTGTCGATGCATTGTTCTTCGAAAGTGCCCTGCCGGCCGATGGCCGCATTCACACCGTCGACGTCCGCGACGTCGCGCGGGCGTTCGCCGCTGCGGTCACCGCCGACGTCGCCGGTGAGACGCTGCTGATCGCCGGCGACGAGTCGCACATGATTCGGCAAGGCCAGGTCGGTCAGTCGTTGGCCGCCGCCCGCGGTCTGGTCAATGTCCTGCCCGTCGGCCGGCCGGGCGACCCGGACAGCGACACCGACTGGTTTGTCACGGACTGGATGGATACGGTTCGCGCCCAGGAGGTTCTGCAATTCCAGCGCCACTCCTGGCCGGACATGCTCACCGAGATGCGCGCCGCCGCCGGGTGGCGGAGATACCCGATGCGGCTGATTTCGCCCGTTGTTCGACGGTTCCTCAAAAGCCGCGCGGCCTATCGGGATGCGCCCGGATGCTATGCCGACCCGTGGGGTGCGATCCGGGCCAGGCTGGGAGACCCGCGCCCGGATGCTCCGTCGGGTAGGTAGCCTGCCCGTACTTCAGCCGGCGTCGCGCAGCAACGGCCGTTCCATGGGCGGCAATTCGACCGTGGGGTTCAGCTCCTCGAACAGTTCGGTGGCGTCCGCGATGGTCTGGTCGACGAAGGCAGCGAAATCGTTGAAGGAGACGTCGTTTCGGATCCATTGCGACTTGCGGGCCATCACGCCGATGCGCTGCGGGTCCGACGAACCGTGCACGATCGCGGTGACCTGGCGATCAAGGCGGTTCCACCGATCGCAGAAATAGGTCACCCAGGAGCGATCGGCCGCGGGGAAGTAGCACGCGGGACTGACACGGATGATCAGCACGTCGTCGTGCGCGGGAGAGATCTCGAAGTGAACATGCAAGCGCCGCGGAGCGTTGCTGACGAAGAAGTACTCGCCGTCGTGGTGGCCCCGAAAATAGCGGCGCCCGCGGGTGCGCAGGTAACGTTCGACCAGGTTCGCGCACAGTTGCTCACTCGTCATGATGTCGATGGTGCGGCCTGTGACTTTGGGAATGCTTTGAGCAAAGCCAAGCGGCACCGAAGAATCGGTTGAGAATTCGCTGAGTGAGGTCGCCTGGCGGTGGTTTGACCCCCGCTCAGGTGGGCTCGCGCCGTTCCACGATGCCGGCGCTGGGGCCGGGCACGGTGCGCGGTAGCGTGACCGAAAACCTGTACCGCTCGGGACGGTAGTGGAATTCCACGACCTCGACCGGCTTTTCGTCTCGGCTGTAGCTGGTGCGTTCCAACACCAGCACCGGAGAGCCCAGCGGCAGATTCAGAGCGCCGGCCACCTCCAACGACGCGCCGGCCGCGTGGATCTCATAGTTGGCTCGGGCGATCGGAACGTCCAGTCGCCGCTCCCACATGGTGTAGGTGCTTTCCATCGCCTGCGCGGTCTGCTCATCGGTCGCGCTCTTCAGCAGTGGCTCCACCGCCTTGCCCAAACCAGGTGGCAGGTAGGCGATCATCAGGGCCAGCGGCTGGTCACCGTCGCGAAAACGCCTATGCACACACAGGACTTTGGACAGCCCCAGCGCCTCGGCAATGCGTTGCGGCGCGTCTTCGACGCGATGCGACAGGACGTCGACGTTCGGCGTGATTCCGGATTCGGCCAGCACCTCGGTGATGGTGCGCACGCCGGGTCCGAGCCCTTGCTTCACCGGGTTGGCCACGAACGTGCCCAGACCCTGCTTTCGCACCAGCCATCCCTGTCGTTCGAGGAGTCCGACCGCCGCGCGCACGGTCACCCGGCTCACGCGGGTGCGATCGATGAGTTCTCGCTCGGTCGGCAATCGCGCCCCGCGCGGCAGGCGCTGTCTGACGATGGCCGCCTTGAGGGCTTCGGCGAGTTGCGTGCTGGCCGGCACGCTGCCGCGCGAGATCCGGAGGTCGGCAACATCGAGGTCCAGCTGGTCGGGGCCCATGAGATGTATTAAAACGTCCTGTCCGCTGGGCGTAAAGCAACGCTCCCTGGCGCGGAAGGCCTCCTTGGACGGATTACTCTGGCAGCGAAAGGTTTTCGCGCGTGAGGCACCCGGTGGACGGGTGGGTGCGGTTTTGCGCGGGTCAGGAGGGTCGGAGGTGTCGATCGCCGTGGAACGCTTCGACCACATTGTCCTGAATTGCCGCGACGTTGAGGCCACCGCCGCGTGGTACGAGCGGGTGCTGGGCATGCGGCGCGAGACCTTCGGGCCGTCGCGGAGGACGGCGCTGTGCTTCGGGGATCAGAAGATCAATCTACGACCCGTCGGCGCGTTGGCCGACGATCCCGACTGGTTCACCGGGTCCGTCGAGGCCGCCGGTTCCGAAGACCTGTGCTTCGTCACCCGTGCCGGCCCCGATGACGTCCGTGCCCATCTGTGCGCGTGCGGAGTGGAGGTGATCTCCGGTCCGGTGACGAAGGTGGGGGCGCTGGGCCCGATGACCTCGCACTACTGCCGTGACGTCGACGGCAACCTGGTCGAGATCGCCGTTTACTGAGGGTCAACCAGCGGATACAGGTGCGGGAGATTGACCACGATGGCTTCCTGGCTGCTGCGTGCGATCACCACCTCGGCGGTGGTGTCGGGGTCGGGGTTTTCCTCCCGGTGCGGCAGATGTGGCGGAATGAAAACGTAGTCGCCGGGGGCGGCGGCGATGCGGACCTCGCCGGTGCCGTCATGAAACACGAACTCCGGGTTACCGCTTCGCACGTAGATGGCCGTCTCGGAGTCTCCGTGATGGTGGTTGTCCGAAGCCGATTGCGGCAACGCGTGCGTCTCGCCCATCCAGAGCTTCTCCGCGCCGACCGAGCTGCCGGACAGGGCGGCGAAGCGTCGCAGCCCCTCCGATTGTGCTGTGTCGGAGCTGATCTCCGACGCCTTGACGTGCCGTACCCGGTTGCGCGCGACTGGCGCTGCCGAATCAAAGTCCGGATGAAATCCGTCTGACGTAGCCATGGGTCAATTATCGTCGGAGGCGTCCCGATACGCCTCGAGCAGTCTGAGCCACAGCTCGCTGATCGTCGGGAAGCACGGCACGGCGTGCCACAACCGGTCGACGGGCACCTGGCCGGCGACCGCGATGGTGGCCGAGTGCAGCAGTTCGGTCACGCCCGGGCCAACCATGGTGACCCCGAGCAGGTGGCCGCGATCGGTGTCGACCACCATCCGCGCGCGGCCCGTGTAGCCGTCCGCATAGAGCACGGCCCCCTTCACCACCTCGCCGATCTCGATATCGACTGTGCGGATCCGGTGTCCGGCCTGTTCGGCCTGCTGAGCCGTCAGTCCCACGGCCGCGGCTTCGGGGTCGGTGAAGAAGGCCTGCGGCACCGCACGATGGTCGGCCGTCGTCGCATGCGCCCCCCACGGTTTGGTGTCCAACGGCTTTCCCGCTGCACGGGCGCCGATGGCCGCACCGGCGATACGGCCCTGGTACTTGCCCTGGTGGGTGAGCAGGGCCCGGTGATTGACGTCACCCGCCGCGTAGAGCCAGCCGTCTTCGACGGCACCGCGCACCAGACAGGTGTCGTCCACCTCGAGCCAGCTTCCCGGCCTCAAACCCACTGTCTCCAAACCGATGTCGTCGGTCAGCGGGGCGCGGCCGGTGGCGAAGAGCACCTCGTCCACCTGTAACTCGGTGCCGTCGTCCAAGTCGAGGGCCACGTGGGAATCGTCGTCCCGCCGGCGCAACGCGCGAATCGATACCCCCATCCGCACGTCGACTCCCCCCTCGGTGAGGCCGCGCCCTATCAACTCACCGACGAAGGGCTCCATCCGCGGCAGCAGTCCCGAGCCTCGCACCAGCAACGTCACTCGAGAGCCCAAACCCTGCCACGCGGTGGCCATTTCGACACCCACGCCGCCGGCGCCCACGATGGCCAGCCGCTCCGGGACCGCGCTGGCATCGGTGGCCCGCCGGTTGGTCCATGGCTTCGCCTCAGTCAGGCCGGGCAAGTCGGGCAATGCTGTGCGACTTCCGGTGCAGATGACCACCGCATGCCGTCCGGTTACCGTCACCTGGTCGCCGGCGCCGTCGGTGACGACGACGCGGCGCGGGCCGTCCAACCGACCATGCCCCCGTATCAGGGTCGCCCCAATACCCCGTACCCAGTCGGCCTGCTCGCTGTCGTCCCAATCGGTGACGTAGCGGTTGCGGCGGCCGAACACGCCGTCGGTGCTGATGGAGCCCGTGACCGCTTCCCGAGCACCGTCGACCCTGCGGGTGTCCGAAAGCGCAATGACGGGGCGCAGCAACGCTTTACTGGGCACGCATGCCCAATACGAGCACTCGCCGCCGACGAGTTCACGCTCGACCAGAGCGACGCGCAGTCCTGCGGCCCGGGCCCGTTCGGCGGCGTTTTGGCCGATCGGGCCAGCACCGAGCACCACGACGTCAAAATCTTCGTCAGCTGCTGCCATGGTCGACGATCCTCTCGCTTGGTGGCCACGGCGCCGAGGCCCCGCTCTGGGTAGTCATCGGAGTTTGATGAGTTGCTCGGCGAGCTGACGCAGATCACTGGCGACGATATTCGGCTGCGGCAGGCCGTCCACCGGCAACGGCGCGTTGCCGTGCCGGGTGATCAGAGCCCCGCTGAAGCCGACATTCTGCGCACCCATGGTGTCCCACACGTGGGCGGCCACCATCATGCAATCCGCGGGAGCCACCCCGAGCGTGTCGCACGCATATCGATACACGGCGGCCGCGGGCTTGAAGACGCTGCGTGCATCGACGCTCAATTGGTGTTCGAAAAAGCCACCCAGCCCGGAACTCTGCAGTGCCGTCGGACCGTCCGCATTGGGCGGGGAGTTGCTCAAGGTGACCAGCCGAAAGCCGTTGTCCCGCAGCGCGGCAAGCCCGTCGGCGGCATCGGGGTGCGCCGGCATGGTGAGCAGTGCCGTCTTCAGGCGATCCAGGTCGCCGTCGGTGACGTCCACCCGGTAGATGTCGCCCAGCATGCGCAGTACCCCCTGGCCGAGAACCGGAAACGCAACGTAGTTGTCGGCCAATGTGATGGACATCGAGTACATGACCAGCTGCGCGAACCATTCCCGAAGCATCCGTTCGTCGCCGAACAGCTCTTCGAAAAGTGGTGCGAGGGAATCGATGTCGAGCAACGTCTCGTTGACGTCGAAGACGAGGACGGACGGTTTCGGCATCTCTAGGGCTCGGCATTCTTGCGTTGGGGGATGTCCGGTCGTAAATACCCCACGAGGCACAGCACAATCAGCGACATCGCGGCCACCGGCCACTTCAGCGCGACCAGCGCCGCCGCCACGAACACCCCGAGCGTGATGAAGGATCTCATCCGCAACAGCTTGCGCATCCGTCCCGAAACGTCTTCCCGGCTGGGCCGATCGACCGCCTCCCAACACAGTGCCAAATAGGTGACGTTGACCAGAACGAAGACCGCCGCGTACAGAGATACCGGCGAGGGCGCCAGCCTGCTGTCGGCGATCCACTCGGTGGTGAACGGGATCAGCGACACCGAGAACAGGTGCGCGAAGTTCGACCACACCAGCCGTGGCGTCGCGACCTGGGCGTAGTTGAACAGGTGATGATGGTTGACCCAGACGATTGCGATGAACAGATAGCTGACCACGTAGCTCAGCCCGGTGGGCCACAGCGGAAGCAGGGCGCGGAATCCGTGGGCGCTCGGCGGCCTGAGCTCCAACACCAGAATGGTGATGAGCACGGCGAACACGCCGTCGGAGAACCCACGAATTCGCTCGGGGCTGGTGTCTGGTGCCGCCACCACTACCGTCCTAACACCTCGGCCGTGTCGAGACCGCGATCGACGCCGTGCGGGATGACGGTCTGGCCGGGTTCCAGCTCAAGTCGTTTGCCGTCGAGGTGCACGTCGATCTTGTCGGGTTCGAAGGAGACCAGATTGCGGACCTTTGCGACCTCCGTCCAAGCGTCGACGTAAGACCACGCCGCGCGCTGGTGGCTGCCGACGTCATAGTAGGAGCAGATTCCCTTGTACGGGCAAAATGTCTGGATATCAATGGGTTTGAGGGCGGACTCATCGACATCCTCGCGCGGCACGTACCATCTGGGCGCAAAGCCGGACTCATACAGCGCCGACGGACGATGCGTATCGGCAATCACCCGGTCGCCATCGTGGACGACGAGATGCCTTGCAGTGGAGCGGATGTCGATGCGATGATAGGCGTCAGCGGCGTGCCCGACGATCCTTTCCTCCTCTTCGTAGAACGCGTCCATGGCGCGCCAGGCGAACGCTACCCGGCCGTCAAGCACCGCTGCATGGGCCGGCAGCCCGGTGTGCTCCCAGGCGCTGTGAATGGTCTCGCGTCCTGACGCGTTGACGGTGAACCATTGTGTGGCCCCGAGGTCGCGGTGCTGCGTCACCCGGTCTTCGGCGAGTAGCGTTCCCTCTTCGATGTCACCGCGGGGAAAGTAGGCGACCGGGTAGCGGCCCGGTTCGTGTAAGAGGACCACATCGTCACTGTCGGCGATCCACCCGTCCGCGAAGCGCACTCGCATCCGGCGACGCAACGGCTCGGCAAACAGCAGCCGAGCCGGCATCGCCTGCTCGGTCAGGAAGTGTCCGATTGATCCCGCAGCCAGAGGACCCTGCTGCCATGCCAGCCCCATCGTCGTGTCCCTTCTTCGCGAAATCTGCTGGAGTCCGGCGGTCACGTCACTGCATGACGACGACCATCTTCCCGCTGGCTTCTCCTGCCTCCATCACCCGGTGCGCTTCGCGAATCTGGTCGAAAGAGAAGATCCGTGACGGCTTTGCGTCCAGCCGGCCGTCGGCAACCTGCCGGGCGATGTCTTGCAGGGGCACGTCGGACAGCGGGAAGCCCTGTGACCCAAAGACGAAGCTGCCGAAGAAGTTCCAGTTCACACCGCTAGCCATGCGCAGCAGCGGGTTGAAATCATCAATCGGATCGAGTCCGCCGAGCCACCCGGCCAGGCAGGCCGTGCCGCCACGGCGCAGCATGTCGAGGGAGTCCAAGATGGTGCTGTTGCCCACGAGGTCCAGGACGGCATCAATGTGCTTGGCTTCGGCGATGTGGGCTGCAAGGTCGCGCCTTTCCAGCTCGACGCGCGAAGCGCCCAGTTCCTCCAGCATCGGGAAGCGATTGCTGCTTCGCGCGGTGGCGATGACTCGCGCCCCGGCGGCGACCGCCATCTTGAGCGCGGCTTGGCCGAATGCGGAGGTCGCCCCGCGTAGTAGCACTGTCTGTCCGGATTGCAGGTCGAGGTTGCGGAACAGGCACGTCCAGGCGACCGCGTAAGTTTCGGGCAGGGCGGCCAAATCCGACCAGGGAAGATCTGACTCGATGAGTGCGACATTGGCCGCGCGCACACGCGTGTATTCGGCATAGCTGCCATTGATGGTGCGGCCCAGGCCTCCCATGAGCGCCGCCACCTTGGCCCCGACCGTGAACTCGCCACCCGGGCACGAGTCGACGATGCCGACGCATTCGATGCCGCTCACTTCGGCGGCTTCGGCCCATTCACCCCGACGCATGTGCATCTCGGCGTGATTGACACCGAAACCCTTTATTGCAATGACGACTTCGCCGTCCTTGGGCAGCGGCTTGGGGATATCGGTGTAAACAAAGCTGTCCAGACCGCCGAATTTTTCCAAGATGATCGCCCGCATGGTTTGTCCGCCGGGTTGCTCTCGTACGACTGCCGGCGCGGTCGGTAGCCGAGGTGACTGGAGTATGGACATTGACCGCCTCTTTCGAGATGTTGGCGGGCGACGACGCCGAGGTGGGCGCCGCAGATAATGGGCCAGCTGACCCATTATTATGTTCGAACGTGCCCACTATGTCCAGCGGATGCCACTGCTCAAGATTTGCGCTGACCGCGAGACGGTGCGGATCGACCCGTGCGCGGAGGGGGTTGCGGCGCGAAGGAGCGGACGTAGTCGACGGCGGCGTTGACGGCGGCCCGCAACGGTTGCGGATCGCCGGTGACGTGAGTGAGCATCGCGCCGCCCTGGTGTGCGGCGACCAGCGCTACGGCCAGATGCCGCGGGTCGGCGTCCGGGCGCAGGGCGCCGCGAGCACGCATCGACTCGAGGCCGGCCCGAAACAATTCGATCCATTGGTCATATCCCATGGCGAGGTCGTCGTGTATCTCGCGGTCGGCCTCGATCAGTTCGCCGGCCAGAGACCCATAAACGCAACCCCCGACCCGGTATACGGCGTCGATGTCGGACACGCAGGCGTCGGCCCATGCCTGCAGGGCATCGAGGCTGTCGAGTCCGGCGAATTGCGGCCGAGTGTGAAAGTCCCGCACGTTATCACGGCGCGCGTAGACGACGTGCCGGGTCAGGTCGCGCTTATCGGTGAAGTAATGCGAGATCTGGGATCCGCCCACCCCGGCGCTGCGCCGTACCTGCTCGATGCTCGTGTTGGCAACGCCACGCTCGAACATCAGCCGGGCCGCGACCTCGATGATCCGCGCGCGCGTCGCCAGTCCCTTGGGGGTGAACCGCGATGGGGGTGGTTCGGTCACGTCGCCACCTTCGGCAGCCTCAACCTGCTCGTCGCGCCGGCCGGCGCGTCCGCGACCGGCGCGGCGGGCGGGGTGCTCGTTCGGCGGCGTCGGTGGCGAACATCCGTAGGTAGTTCACCGCGAAACGAACCGCATCGGCATGCGGCCACTCCTCTTGATAGGTGAATGACAGCACGCCACCTCCCTGGTGGGCGGCGATGATCACCAAGGCGAGCCGGTGCGGATCGGCATCGCGGACCAGCAGCCCGTCGTTTTGCATTCGCGCAATCGCGTGCTCCACCAAGTCGATCCACTGCCGGTAACCCGAGGCCAGCGCGTCGCGCGTGGCGTCGTCCGACTTGGCGAGCTGCGCGGTGAGGGCGTGATACGTGGGGGTGCCGAAATAGCCGATGCGCCGCAGGTAGCGCATGTTGAGGTCGATCCATCGCTCGAAGTCGTCGAACGAACGCAGGCCCCCAAGCGCGGGCTGGCGGTGAAACTCCAAGACCACGCCGATCTGGTGCCGGATCACCGCGCGTATCAGCGCCGCTTTGTCGGTGAAATAGTGGGCGAGCTGTGAGCCGCTGACCGAGGCCGCCCGGCGCACGTTGTCCATGTTCGACGCGGACAGACCCTCGGTGACGATCAGCTGTGCGGCGGCCCGCACGATCCGGTCGCGGGTGGCACGCCCCTTGGCGGTCAACCGTTGTTCGTCACGAACATCGGGATGGGCCATCGCGTCAGGCTAACCCGGCGGCGCTCCCATTTATGGGATCTTTAGCCCATACATCGGGGTCAGGCCTTGACTCGATTGGCGAGAAAGTCGCGGATCAGTCGGACCACGTCGTCGCATGCGGACTCCAACAGGAAGTGGCCACCGTCGAGCAGGTGGATTTCGGCGTCGGGGAGGTCGTCAGCGAATGCCTCGGCGCCGGCCGGGCCGAAGATCTCGTCGCCGCGGCCCCATACCGCGAGCAGCGGCACCCGGCTGGCGCGGAAGTATTCGTGCAAGCGTGGATACATGGGCGCGTTGGTGGCGTAATCGCGAAACAGCTTCAGCTGCACCAGATCGTTCCCGGGCCTGCAAAGCAACGCGTAGTCGTGATACCACGACTCGGGATTGACCAATGTCTCATCGGCGACGCCGGTGACGTACTGCCAACGGGTCGCATCCAGCGTGAGGAACTGTCGCACCGGCGCCTCGGTGTCGGGCGTCTGCTCCTGTTGATACGCCTGCACGACCTTCCAGAAGCTCTCGACGAATCCAGCGTCATAGCCATTGCCGTTCTGGCTGATGATCGCGGTGATCGCGGCCGGGTCGCGCAGGGCGAGCCTCCAGCCGATCGGCGCACCGTAGTCCTGGACGTAGATGGCGTACCGATCGACGCCCAGGGTTTGCAGCAGACCCGCCGTGAGGTCGGTCAGCGCATCGAACGTGTAATCGAACTCGTCGACCGGTGGGGCGTCGGACAGGCCGAAGCCCAGATGATCTGGCGCGATCACGTGGTAGCG
The DNA here is from genome assembly GCF_059812385.1 of Mycobacterium sp. NGS58. Classification (NCBI taxonomy): domain Bacteria; kingdom Bacillati; phylum Actinomycetota; class Actinomycetes; order Mycobacteriales; family Mycobacteriaceae; genus Mycobacterium; species Mycobacterium sp. NGS58. The sequence goes on from NZ_JCALCO010000017.1 coordinate 61,382, forward strand.
GTCGGCCAGGGCGGGGATCAGGTGGCGGAACATGTACGAGCTCGTGGGAAACCCGTGCAGGAGGACCAGCGCGGGAGCCGCCGGATCACCGGCCTGACGGTAGAAGAGCCGATGGCCGTCGACGCTGGCGTACCGATGATGAACAGCGGGCATGACATGTCTCCTGAAACAACGTGATTTGCCAGCGAGCGCCGAGGCGGCGTCCGGCGAAGAAATCGCGCAACTCGATCGAGGGTTCTGGGTTATATAACCCATTATGCACCAAGCCGGCGGCGCGCAACACCCCGTAGCTTTATATGTTGCCGTGCGGATCGGCCTGCCATATTCTGGGCGAACCATCCCAGTTGGGCGACTCGCAACGGCGAGCTAGTTCGAGGTGACACAGTGGGCAGGCTTGTTTCGGTGAACGTGGGCATGCCTAAGAACGTCCAGTGGCGGGACAAAACGGTCTACACCGGGATATGGAAGGTCCCGGTTGACGGGCCGGTCATGGTGCGCCGGCTGAACATCGACGGCGACGGCCAAGGCGACCTCGCTGGCCACGGTGGGGAACAACGCGCCGTCATGGTGTATCAGAGCGAATCGTACGACTTCTGGAAGACCTACCTGGGTCGCGACGACCTACGACCCGGTCATTTCGGCGAGAACTTCACGGTCACCGGTCTTCCCGACGACGACGTCTGCATCGGCGACCGCTACCGCATCGGCGACGCCGAGTTCGAGGTCACCCAGCCGCGCGTCACGTGTTTCCGTGTCGGCGTCCGCCTAGACGAGCCCGACATGCCCAATCTCTTGGTGGCCCAACATCGTCCGGGCTTTTACCTCCGCGTGATCGCCGAGGGCCACGTCCGGGCCGGGGACGATATCGTACGTACCCGACGTGGCCGTCACGAGCTCAGCGTCGCCGACGTGGACGCCCTGCTCTACCTACCCGACCGCGACGTTGAAACGTTGCACAAGGCCATCGACGTTCCTGCGCTCAGTCCGGGCTGGCAGCAGTCCTTCCACGAGCTGCTGAACGCGCACGAGGGCACGGCATCCGCGGTGGCGCCAGCCCCACCGGGATGGAACGGATTTCGCAACCTACGGGTCACCGAGACCCGCAGGGAGAGTGCACAAGTGCTCTCGATCAGGCTCGAGGCCGAGGGCCACAACCCGCTACCGCCGGCGCTTCCCGGCCAGTACCTGACGGTCAAGATCACCGGCGCCGGAGATCCCGCCCCGCTGCGCAGCTACTCCCTCTCCGGCGATCCTTCGTCCGGTTCCTACCGGATCAGCGTCAAGCGCGAGGATCACGGTGTGGTGAGCCGGTGGCTGCACGCCCACATTCAACCGGGTTCGGTGATAGCGGCGGCAGCCCCACGCGGCGATTTCTACCTCACCGAGAACAGCGGTCCAGTCGTCCTGTTCTCCGCCGGAATAGGTGCGACGCCGGTGCTGGCGATGCTACATGCGCTGGCCGTGGCCCACAGCCAGCGCGACGTCTGGTGGTTGCACACTGCCCGCAATCGCGAATCCCAGCCATTCGCAGACGAAGTCACTACACTCATCGCGTCGCTGCCGCACGCCACGCAAAGGGTCTTCTACACCGAGACGCAGGGGCGCCTGCGCCGAGAGTCCATCGCGGCGTTGGGGCTGCCCAGCGATGCCACCGTTTACCTCTGCGGTCCAACGCAATTCATGGCGGACATGCGCGACGGCCTGGTCAGTACGGGCATCGACGCCACTCGCATTCACAGTGAGCTGTTCGGCGCGCTGCCGGCGATAAACCCGGGCATTATCGACGCCGGGGAGCCCAAGCCACCTCATCGACCGGCCGGTCCTCCCGGCCCCGGGCCGGCGATCACGTTCGCGCGCAGCGGATTAACGGTAAGCTGGTCCCCCCGCTACCCGAGCATCCTCGACCTGGCCGAAGCCTGTGACGTGCCGACCCGTTACTCCTGCCGAAGCGGGGTGTGCCACGTCTGCGCCACCGGAATCGTAGCCGGGACGACCAACTACGTTCAACGGCCGCTGGAGCTGCCCGCCGATGGTTCGGTCCTGATCTGCTCGGCGGCCCCGGAAACCGATGTGGTGCTTGACCTCTAGTCGCTACGCGGCGATCGCTCGTTGACCTCCGGTCGCGTGCAGAATTGCGCCGTTGACGTAGGAGGCGTCCGGCGAGGCGAGAAACACCACGGCGCTGGCGATTTCGCTCGCATCGGCCACTCGCTGCAGCGCGGTGATCGCCGCAATCGTGTCGAGAACACCCGGTAGGGCGGCGGCCCCGGGCGTTTCGGTCGGTCCCGCGGCCACCGCATTCACCCGCACACCCGACTCGCCGAACTCATCGGCCCACACTCGGGTCAGCTGCTCCAGGCCGGCCTTTGTGGCACCGTAGATCCCCGCGCCGCGTGTGGCGACCGACGCGGCCAGGGTGCTCACGTTCACCACAGCGCCGCTACCCCGAGCGGCCATGGCCGGAACCAACTGCTGCACCAGGATGTACGGCGCGCGCAGGTTGACGTTCACGTGTTCGTCGAAGGTCGCGTCGTCGGTGTCCGCGGTGGGACCGAATTCGTAGATGCCGGCATTGTTGACCAGGATGTCCACCTGTCCCGCCTCGGCGGCCAGTCGTCGCACGTCCTCGACATGGCTGAGATCTGCTGCGACGAAACGTGCTTTGCCGCCTGCGTTTTCAATATCACGGACAGTTTTGGCGCCGCGTTCGGCGTTGCGGCCCTGCACGACGACCTCGGCGCCGCGGCTCGCAAGCTGCAGTGCGATTTCCCGGCCGATACCCGATGTAGCGCCGGTCACCAATGCGGTCGAACCGGCCAATGTAGTTCCCATCGAAACCCTGCCTCCAGGAGAGAAGTTCAATTGCTCTCCCGATAAGCAATGGCTTGCGGGCAAATATTCCTACGGGTTCAGGGGGACGGACGCCTCGGCGGTGTAGCATAAGAAGGTCAGCGTCTCCTGCAGATACAGCTGCACGGTGTCCGCGTCATGGCTGGTGTACCCGATCGACACGTCGTGCCCGAGCTGCAGATCGAAGTCGCCGCCCCGGGTGGTCAGCACGAACGCCCCGTCGATGGCCGGCGCCCAGATGATGTCGCCGGGAACCAACCGGTCGATGTGCTCGAGGATCGGGTAGCCGTGTTCGGTCGTCTCGCTGACCCGCGTGTAGACATCGGCGGACAGCAGCACCGAGTAGGGGCCGTCGACACCGGCCAGCCGGAGCTCGGAGATCGCCTGCGTGATGACGTCGGGAATCTCACGCGGATCCGCCGGCAGGGTCAGTGACTTGTTCGAGCTGGCCGAGCGGATGCCCTCGATCGATGCCGCGGCGTAGCCCTCGAAAATGGCCCGGTCCTCCACGAACGCCAGTTTCTTGGCGGCTTCCTTGACCGGGTCCCAGTCGGAGTCGTTGGCGCCGCGCTCGACGTTGTCGATCTCGTAACGCGACAGGGTGAACGGAACCCGCAGGCGGACAAGCGGTTTGCTTTCCCGCAGGTGGGCCTCCACGCCGTCGGTGGGTGACGCAACGTTGGCGAGGCGACCGGTGCTCACCGCGGCGGTGGCCGGTCCGCCGGGCTCGCTGACGTCGACGACCCGGCGCCCGGCGATGTGGCGTTTGAAGGTGCGGGTCGCCTCCAATTCGATTTCTTCCCAAGCGGCTTCGGTGACCGGTGCCAGGTCGCGGTAGAGGTTGTTCATGAAGTCGTTCCTTTCAGGCTGCCGATCGAAAGTGAGCCGTTCTGTGCAGCAGGCGTTTCCGCCGGCGGCGCTGCGGGCAGGGGTGGTGGGTCATCGAGAAAGTCGAGGGTGGGGGAGAAGAACAATCCGCCGGTGATGGCCGTGGAGAAGTCGAGGATGCGGTCGGTGTTGCCCGGCGGATCGCCGAGGAACATGTTGCGCAGCATCTGTTCGGTGACCTGGGGCGTGCGCGAATAGCCGATGAAGTACGTGCCGTATTCGCCCTTGCCGAGCTCACCGAACGGCATGTTGTGCCGCACGATTTTCAGTTCGGTGCCGTCGTCGTCAGTGATCACGTTGAGGGCGATGTGGGCGTTGCCCGGCTTGACGTCGTCGTCGAGCTCGATGTCATCGAGCTTGGTGCGGCCGATCACGCGCTCCTGCTCGGTGACCGAGATCGCATTCCATGACGACATGTCGTGCACGTACTTCTGCACGTGCACATAACAAGAGCCGGCGAAATCGGGGTCCTCGTCGCCGATTGCGGTGGCACTGGTGGCCAGGGCGCCGTCGGGGTTCTCGGTGCCGTCGACGAATCCGAGCAAGTCGCGGTTGTCGAAGTAGCGGAAGCCATGCACCTCGTCGACCACGGTGACCGCATTGGCCATCGATTTGAGGATCCGGTCGGCCAGTTCGAAGCAGACATCCAAGCTCTCGGCCCGGATGTGGAACAACAGATCCCCGGGCGTGGCGGGAGCGCTGTGCCGTGGCCCGTTGAGCTCGGGGAACCGATGGAGTTCGGCGGGCCGGGGTCCGGAGAACAGGCGATCCCAGGCGTCGGAGCCGATCGAGGCGATCGCCGACAACCGTTTCTGCGGTTCACGGAAACCGATCGCGCGGACCAGTCCGGGAATGTCGGGCAGCGCGTCGTGAACCGCCGCCTCCCCGCCGTCGTCGATGGTCACCACCAGGAATATCGCCGCGGGAGTCAGCGGCGCGAGGATGGGTTGCGGCTGGACGGGGGGCACGTTGGTGACCCTAGCGTGGCGACGGCGAGCGCCGGAAGCGGCGGGAGCAAGGAGCGCGCAATCCAACCCAGCGTGAACTGCATGACGGCCGACAGCCATGATGTTCAACATGTCCGGCGGGCCTCGAAACCAGGCGAAGTCCTCAGCGAGTGCGCAAGGACTCTGCGATTTCATCGACGCCTCTCCGTCGCCATTTCACGTGTGCGCCACGGTGGCCGCTCGGCTGGTCGCTGCCGGATACACCGAACTGAGCGAGGTTAAACCCTGGCCGTCCGAGCCCGGGCGCTACTTCACGGTGCGGGCGGGCTCGCTGGTCGCCTGGGATTCGCAAGCGCCCGACCGGCCGTTTCGAATCGTGGGGGCGCACAGCGACAGTCCCAATCTCAGGGTCAAGCAGCATCCCGACCGCGTGGTCGCCGGCTGGCGGATGGTGGCACTGCAACCCTATGGCGGCGCGTGGCTCAACTCGTGGCTGGACCGCGATCTGGGCATCAGCGGGCGCCTGTCGGTGCGGGCGGAAGGCGAAGACGGCGGCATCGCACACCGGCTGGTGCGGATCGATGAGCCGATCCTTCGGGTGCCGCAGCTGGCCATCCATCTGGCCGAGGACCGCAAGTCGCTGACGCTGGATCCACAGCGACACGTCAACGCGGTGTGGGGTGTCGGGGACACGACGCGGTCTTTCGTCGATTACGTCGCGGAGCGCGCCGGAGTGGCGGCGACCGACGTGCTGGGCGCCGACCTAATGACCCACGACCTGACTCCCGCCACTGTGGTCGGGGCCGACGCCACCCTGCTGAGCGCGCCTCGGCTGGACAACCAGGCCAGTTGCTATGCGGGGCTGGAGGCACTGCTGGCCGTGGAACGGGCCGCGGCGTATCTGCCCGTGTTGGTGATCTTCGATCACGAGGAGGTCGGATCGTCGTCGGATCACGGCGCACAATCCGATCTGCTGGGCACCGTGCTCGAGCGAATAGTGCTGGCGGCGGGCGGTACCCGCGAGGACTACCTGCGCCGGCTGCCCGCCTCGTTGCTGGCCTCGGCCGACATGGCACACGCCACCCACCCCAACTACCCGGAGCGACACGAGCCCGGCCACCCGATCGCGGTCAACGCCGGGCCGGTGCTCAAGGTGCACCCGAACCTGCGCTACGCCACCGATGGCCGCACCGCCGCGGCGTTCGCGCTGGCCTGCCAACAGGCCGGCGTGGCCTTGCAGCGCTACGAACATCGGGCCGACCTACCGTGCGGATCGACGATCGGACCGTTGACCTCGGCGCGAACGGGCATCCCCACGGTCGACGTCGGCGCCCCGCAGCTGGCGATGCACTCGGCGCGCGAGTTGATGGGCGCGCACGACGTGGCCTCCTATTCGGCCGCGATGCGGGCTTTTCTGTCACCCGGCTGACCTACGATCCGGCCATGACGCTCAACGTAGAAATGGTCACGTTCGACTGCAACGATCCCGCGGGTCTGGCCGGTTGGTGGGCCGAGCAGTTCGGTGGTACGACGCAGGAGCTGCTCGCCGACGAGTTCACCGCGGTGACGTTGGGGGAGGGACCCAAACTCGGATTTCAGAAGGTGCCCGACCCCACCCCCGGGAAGAACCGCGTGCACCTCGACTTCAGCGCCGCCGACGTCGACGGCGAGGTGACGCGGCTGACGGCCGCCGGGGCCAGCGAGGTCGGCCGGCACAGCTTCGGCGACAACTTCCGTTGGGTGGTGCTGGCCGACCCCGAGGGCAACGTTTTCTGCGTTGTCGGGCAGTAACTCGCCCTCAGCCCTGGGCGAGGAAAATCGGGTCGTAGCGGATCACGTTCTCCACGACGATCCCGTCGCGGGTGCGGACCCGGTCGATGCCCCGGATCTCGAACGGTCCGTCCGGGCCGGTGCCGCGACCGACGTAGTGCAAGAACACCAGTTCCTCACCTTCGGCAGCGGCGGGGACGGTAGCGCTGTCGACCACCGCGAGGCGCAGATCCGGTGCGGCCCTGAGCAATTCGGCGATTTTCGCCGTGTATGCCTTGATCCCCTGGACCGGCTCCGGATCGCCGGGCCAGTAACCGACGATGTCCTCGGCGAGGATGTCGAAGCCGCGCGACATGGTGGGTGCGGCCCAGTATGCCGCGAAAACCTCGGCGCTGAACTTGGGGGCGGATTGGACATCCGTCATGGTTCCTCCTCGGATCGGGCGCTCCGGTCGAGCGCGCACAGCAAGCGTGTCGCCGTGCTGTGCGGCCCCGCAATTACCTGCGAGGTCATCGTCGTGAGTGCGCAGACGTGGTTACCGTTGCCTGGTGAGCCACGCGGCGGTTGGTGAGTTGTTGCGCGAATGGCGGACGCGCCGACGGGTGAGTCAACTCGATCTGTCGCTGAGTGTCGGTGTGTCGGCGCGACATCTGAGCTTCATCGAGACGGGACGCTCGCGCCCCAGTCCGGAAATGGTGCTCACTCTGGCCGACGGTCTCGATATACCGCTGCGGGAACGTAACGCGCTGCTACTCGCCGCCGGTTTCGCCTCGCGCTACCAATCGCGCCCTTTGGAGGATGCCGCACTCTCCCCGGCTCGGGACGCGGTGCAGCGCCTGCTCGATGCGCACCATCCCTACCCGGGCATCGTCATCGACCGGTGCTGGAACATCATGGGGACCAACGCGGCAGCCTCCGCGCTGACCGCCGGCCTACCCGACGAGCTGCTGGGCCCGCCGGCCAACGTCTACCGGTTGTGCTTGCACCCCGACGGCCTGGCGGGGCGAACCCTGAATTTCCCGGACTGGGCCGGCTATCTACTGCACCAGTTGCGGCGCACCATCGCGCTCACCGGGGACACGGGATTGGCGGCACTCGACCAGGAGGTACGCGATTACCCAGGGGTCGCGGCCGCGGCCGAAGCGCGGCGCGCGCCCTTAGATAGCTCGTCGCTGCTGATTCCGTTCGTCCTCGACGCCGGTGAGGGTCGACGGTTGTCGATGTTCACGACGTTGACGACGTTCGGGACGCCGCTTGACGTCACGCTCGCCGAACTGACCGTCGAATTGTTCTACCCCGCCGACAACGAAAGCGCAGACCTGCTTCGCGGCGGATAGGTCGCGCCTGGGCGGCGAAAGCGCCTGCACGCCGCCCAGCCCTAGACTGTCTGGCGTGACTGTCTCCGGGACGAGCGCGCGCACCCAGGCCATCGACACCGTCGAGCACGCCGCAACCACTCCCGACGAGCCGCAACCGTTCGCCGAGCTGGGCCTCAAAGACGACGAATACCAGCGGATCCGCGACATCCTCGGCCGCCGCCCGACCGACGCCGAGCTGGCGATGTACTCGGTGATGTGGAGCGAGCACTGCTCCTACAAGTCGTCCAAGGTGCACCTGCGCTATTTCGGCGAGACCACCACCGAAGAGATGCGGGCCGGCATGCTCGCCGGAATCGGCGAGAACGCCGGTGTCGTCGACATCGGCGACGGCTGGGCGGTCACGTTCAAAGTCGAGTCGCACAACCACCCGTCCTACGTCGAGCCCTACCAGGGCGCGGCCACCGGAGTCGGCGGAATCGTCCGCGACATCATGGCGATGGGCGCGCGACCGGTCGCGGTGATGGATCAGCTGAGGTTCGGGGCGGCCGACGCGCCGGACACCCGTCGCGTGGTCGACGGGGTGGTGCGCGGCATCGGCGGTTACGGCAATTCTCTGGGCTTGCCCAACATCGGCGGCGAAACCGTCTTCGATGCCTGTTACGCGGGCAACCCGCTCGTCAACGCCATGTGCGTCGGCGTCTTACGCCAGGAGGACCTGCATCTGGCCTTCGCCTCGGGCGCCGGGAACAAGATCATCCTGTTCGGTGCCCGCACCGGGCTGGACGGCATCGGTGGAGTCTCGGTGCTGGCTTCGGACACCTTCGACAGCGAGGGATCCCGCAAGAAGCTTCCGTCGGTTCAGGTCGGCGACCCGTTCATGGAGAAGGTGCTCATCGAGTGCTGCCTCGAGCTGTACGCCGGCCACCTGGTGGTCGGCATCCAGGACCTGGGCGGCGCCGGATTATCCTGTGCCACTTCGGAATTAGCTTCAGCCGGCGACGGCGGGATGGCGATCCGGCTCGACACCGTTCCGCTGCGCACCACGCAGATGACGCCCGCCGAGATCCTCTGCAGCGAGTCCCAGGAGCGGATGTGCGCCGTGGTGACGCCGGAAAACGTCGACGCCTTCCTGGCGGTGTGCCGCAAGTGGGACGTGCTGGCCACGGTGATCGGCGAGGTCACCGACGGCGACCGGTTGCAGATCACCTGGCACGGCCAGACGGTCGTCGACGTGCCGCCGCGCACGGTCGCCCACGAAGGCCCGATCTATCAGCGCCCGGTCGCCCGGCCCGATTCGCAGGACGCCCTGAACGCCGACAGCTCGACGCGGTTGCCCCGACCGGCCACCGGTGACGAACTGCGCGCCACTTTGCTTGCGCTGCTGGGCAGTCCGCACCTGTGCAGCCGCGCATACATCACCGAGCAGTACGACCGGTACGTGCGCGGCAACACCGTGCTGGCCGAGCACGCCGACGGCGGTGTGCTGCGCGTGGACGAATCCACCGGCCGCGGCATCGCCTTGTCCACCGACGCGTCCGGCCGCTATACGAAGCTGGATCCGTACGCCGGGGCCCAGCTCGCCCTGGCCGAGGCCTACCGCAACGTCGCCGTCACCGGAGCGACCCCGGTCGCGGTGACCAATTGCCTGAATTTCGGGTCGCCGGAAGACCCCGGAGTGATGTGGCAGTTCTCGGAGGCGGTGCGGGGCCTGGCCGACGGCTGTGTGGCCCTGGGGATTCCGGTGACGGGCGGCAACGTCAGCTTCTACAACCAGACGGGCTCAGCGGCGATCCTGCCCACACCGGTGGTCGGGGTACTGGGTGTCATCGATGACGTCGGCCGGCGCATCCCCACCGGCCTGGGCACCGAGCCAGGGGAAACCCTTGTGCTGCTCGGCGATACACGCGACGAGTTCGACGGTTCGACCTGGGCGCAGGTGACCGCCGATCATCTGGGCGGGCTGCCACCCAAGGTCGACCTGGCCCGCGAGAAGCTGCTGGGTGAGGTGCTGCATTCGGCGTCGCGCGACGGGCTGGTGTCTGCGGCCCACGACCTGTCCGAAGGCGGCCTCGCGCAGGCCGTCGTCGAAGCAGCCCTGGCCGGTGAAACCGGTTGTCGCATAGTGCTTCCCGAGGATGCCGACCCGTTCGTGACGTTGTTCTCCGAGTCGGCGGGCCGCGTATTGGTAGCGGTCCCGCGCACCGAGGAAAGCCGCTTCCGGTCGATGTGTGAGGCGCGGGGACTGCCGGCGGTGCGCATCGGCGTCGTCGACCAGGCCTCCGACGCGGTCGAGTTCCAGGGGCTGTTCACGGTTCCGTTGACCGAACTGCGCGAGACGTCCGAGGCGGTGCTGCCCCGGCTCTTCGGATGAGCGTCCGCAGCGAATCCTGATGTCCGCCGGGCGTTTCCGTCGAACCGGCGCTCTGGGTTTGGCCGCCGTGCTGGTGGGCTGGAGCTTCGTGGGCCCGCGGCTGCCGGCCGCGTGGCGAACGGTGTTGCAGGCCGGTGTGGGCGGCCTGCTGGTGTGGGTCACGCGGGCGCCTTTGGGGCTGAGCCCGCCCCGGCTACGGGCCGGCCTGCGATCGGGCTCGCTAGTCGCGTTCCCCGTGGCGGGTGCGGTCGCCGCGACGACCGTGCTGGCTCCGGTGCGCCGATCGATGGCCGACCGCCGGCCACCGGCGACGGCGCCGGATTGGCTGCTGCTGCGGATACCGGTAGGCACCGTGTGGTCGGAAGAGGCCGCCTTTCGGGGAGCGCTGAGCACCGCGGGCTCCGCGGCCTTCGGTGCACGCGGCGGACGGCTGTTGCAGGCCTGCGCTTTTGGCCTGTCGCACATCGCCGATGCGCGCGCGACGGGTGAGCCGGTCGCCACCACCGTGTTGGTCACCGGAATCGCGGGCTGGCTCTTCGGTTGGCTGGCCGACCATTCCGGAAGCCTGGCCGCGCCCATGCTGGCCCATCTGGCCGTCAACGAAGCCGGGGCCATCGCCGTGCTCACCTTGCGGTCGTCGAACCAATGACCGGTCGTCAGGAGGTGTAGTCGCCCGGCCGGCCGCCGCGCCCATGAGCGACGGCCCGCGGGATTTGAGAACCTAGGGTATGGCCTCCCGCGACAAAGCCGATCCGGCGACGACCCGGCAGGCCTTGCTGGCCATCGCGGACTGGCTTCGCGACGAATCCCGTCCGGCGCCCGACCGGAAGGAACTGGCGACGGCCGTGCGGCTGACCGCCCGCACGCTGGCCGCGGTGGCACCCGGGCGAAGCGTGGAGTTGCGCATCCCCCCGTTTGTCGCGGTGCAATGCATCGCCGGGCCCACGCACACGCGGGGCACGCCGCCCAATGTGGTGGAGACGGACCCGCGGACCTGGCTGCTGCTAGCCACCGGGAAGTTGTCGTTCGCCGGGGCGCAGCCCACCGGTGCGCTACGTCTTTCCGGCTCACGAGCCGGTGAGATTGGACACTGCCTACCCCTGTTCGATGTGGGCTGAACATAACCCTGAACTGCAGGTTTAGGTATTTGACGTGGGAATTCGTCACTCAACACGCCAGGCGGATTCGTCGGCTCGGCCACGCTGCCCGTAGACTCCGTTACGTCACCAACCGTTCCCCGGGGAGCTGCCTAATCGTGACCGTCCAAGAACCCGAAGAGGACTTCAGCGCACCCCGTGAAGAATGCGGTGTATTCGGGGTATGGGCCCCGGGCGAGGACGTCGCCAAACTCACCTATTACGGCCTGTACGCGCTGCAGCACCGCGGCCAGGAAGCCGCCGGCATCGCCGTCGCCGACGGCTCCCAGGTGCTGGTCTTCAAGGACCTCGGCCTGGTCAGCCAGGTGTTCGACGAGCAGACGCTGGGTGCCATGCAGGGCCACGTCGCCATCGGCCACTGCCGGTACTCGACCACGGGCGACACGACGTGGGAAAACGCGCAGCCGGTCTTCCGCAACACCGCGGCGGGCACCGGGGTTGCGTTGGGGCACAACGGCAACCTGGTCAACACCGCCGAGCTCGCCGCCCGCGCCCGCGACGAGGGTCTGATCGCCAAGCGCGCCCCGGCGCCGGCCACGACCGACTCGGACATCTTGGGCGCGCTGCTGGCCCACGGCGCGGCGGACGCCACGCTAGAGCAGGCGGCGCTGGAGCTGCTGCCGACCGTGCGCGGCGCATTCTGCCTGACCTTCATGGACGAGAACACTCTGTACGCGTGCCGCGATCCGCATGGGGTACGGCCACTTTCGCTCGGCCGGCTGGACCGTGGCTGGGTGGTGGCCTCCGAAACGGCGGCCCTCGACATCGTCGGCGCGTCGTTCGTGCGCGACATCGAACCCGGTGAATTGCTGGCGATCGACGCCGACGGCGTCCGCTCCACGCGTTTCGCCAATCCCACCCCCAAGGGCTGCGTTTTCGAGTACGTCTACCTGGCGCGACCGGACAGCACGATCGCCGGCCGGTCGGTCCACGCAACCCGGGTCGAGATCGGTCGACGGCTGGCCCGCGAGCGTCCCGTCGAGGCCGACCTGGTCATCGGCGTGCCCGAGTCGGGAACGCCGGCCGCCGTCGGATACGCGCAGGAGTCGGGCATTCCCTATGGCCAGGGGCTGATGAAGAACGCCTACGTCGGGCGCACCTTCATCCAGCCGTCGCAGACCATCCGCCAGCTCGGTATCCGGCTGAAGCTCAACCCGCTTCGCGAGGTGATCCGGGGTAAGCGACTGATCGTTGTCGACGACTCGATCGTGCGCGGGAACACCCAGCGCGCACTGCTGCGGATGCTGCGCGAGGCCGGCGCCGTCGAAGTGCACGTGCGGATCGCCTCGCCCCCGGTCAAATGGCCCTGCTTCTACGGCATCGACTTCCCGTCACCGGCGGAACTGATCGCCAACGCGGTCGAGGACAAAAAAGAGATGCTCGAGGCCGTGCGACATGCCATCGGCGCGGACTCGCTGGGCTACATCTCGCTGCGCGGCCTGATCGCGGCGTCCGAGCAGCCCGCGTCGCGGCTGTGTACCGCCTGCTTCGACGGCCAGTATCCGATCGAACTGCCCGGCGAAACCGCGTTGGGCAAGAACGTCATCGAGCACATGCTCGCCAATGCCGCCCGCGGCGCCGGCCTCGACGACCTCGCGGCCGATGAAGTGCCGGTCGTGCACTGAGGACCTCGGTTGCCGGCCATCGCCGACGTTTGATCCCGGCCGTCGGCGCCGCCCGGTAGCCTTTATCGCGATGACGGATCCCGGAAAGAGCCCCGGACGCCACCAAGGCAGTCAGGGCATCACCTACGCTTCGGCCGGGGTGGACATTGAGGCCGGCGATCGCGCCGTCGAACTGTTCAAGCCGCTGGCGACAAAAGCTACGCGACCCGAGGTTCTGGGCGGCCTGGGCGGATTCGCCGGCTTGTTCGCGCTGCGCGGCGACTACCGCGAGCCACTGCTCGCGGCGTCCACCGATGGCGTCGGCACGAAACTGGCGGTCGCCCAGGCGATGGACAAACACGACACCGTTGGGCTGGACCTGGTCGCGATGGTGGTCGACGACCTGGTGGTGTGTGGCGCCGAGCCGCTGTTCCTGCAGGACTACATCGCGGTGGGCCGCACGGTGCCGGAACGCTTGAGCGCCATCGTCAGTGGCATCGCCGAGGGGTGTGTGCGCGCCGGTTGCGCGCTGCTGGGCGGCGAAACGGCAGAACACCCCGGGCTGATGGAACCGGACCACTACGACATCTCGGCCACCGGGATCGGTGTTGTCGAGGCCGACGACGTGCTGGGCCCCGACCGGGTCAAACCCGGTGACGTCATCATCGCGATGGGTTCGTCGGGTCTGCATTCCAACGGATATTCGCTGGCGCGCACGGTGCTGCTCGAGATCGACCGGATGAACCTCGAGGGCTACGTGGAGGAATTCGGCCGCACCCTGGGCGAAGAACTGCTCGAACCCACCCGCATCTACGCCAAGGACTGCCTGGCGCTCGCGGCCGAAACCCACGTACGCACCTTCTGCCACGTCACCGGCGGCGGGCTGGCCGGCAATCTGCAACGCGTCATCCCGCATGGACTGGTCGCCGAAATGGACCGCGGCACCTGGACGCCCGCGCCGGTGTTCGCCATGATCGCCCAGCGCGGCCGGGTGACGCGCGAGGAGATGGAGAAGACGTTCAACATGGGGGTCGGCATGATCGCCATCGTGGCTCCCGAAGACACCGACCGCGCACTGGCCATCCTGACCGCACGGCACTTGGACTGCTGGGTGCTGGGGACCGTCGGCAAAGGCGGAAAAGAGGGCCCGCGGGCAAAGATGGTCGGCCTACACCCGAGGTTCTAAGAAGGTCGGACTCCGGCATAACCAGCGCGGCGCCGGTGCGCTGGGCATCGGCGCCGGGGCGTTTATCCTATCGCCGCCAGTTGTCCTGGTCGTCCCAGGATTCGTCGGATCCGTCGCTGTCCAGTTCATTGGATTCGTCCGAATCCGAACCTGACAGCTCGCGCTGAAGCCGCTGGAAGTCGGTCTGCGGAGAACTGTATTTGAGTTCTCGAGCAACCTTGGTCTGCTTTGCCTTAGCCCGGCCGCGGCCCATGGGGGAACCCCCTCGCGCAATAACGGAGCGGCCTAACGAGTAGGCGGCTCCGATCTCCTGGTGTCATATTGTCCTGCCGACCACTTTACCGTGCCCCGCCACCGGACGTTGGCGCGCCCTACTCGCTGTGGCGGACGTTACCGTTCATTATCCCGCACCGCCCCGCAACCGTTCAACAGCTAACCGCCCGGCCCCGATCTGTTCGGTTTCAGGCAGGGAATCGACATCGATCACCGCAGCTACCGAGGCCCCTGGTCCCGTCGCCAACTTCGTATCGGCGGGCAGCCCGCGCTTGAGCAGCGCCAGCGCTATGGGCCCGAGATCCACGTGGTCGGCGACGGTGCCGAGGCGCCCGACTGTGCGGCCGCCGGCCAGCACCGGATCACCGGTCGATGGCCGGTCCACGGACCCGTCGAGGTGCAGCAGCACCAACATCCGGGGTGGCCTGCCCAGGTTATGCACCCGTGCGACGGTCTCCTGCCCGCGATAGCAACCTTTGTCCAGATGGACGGCTCCGGCACCGGGACCACCGATCCATCCCACCTCGTGCGGAATAGTGCGCTCGTCGGTGTCGACGCCGAGCCGGGGCCGCACGGCCGCGACCCGGTGGGCCTCGTAGGCCCAGACACCGCTGGGCCGAACTCCGGCCTGCGCCAAGCGATTTCGCCAGTCGGCCGCCGCGGCGCGCGGAACTAGCAGGTCCAGCTCGATCCGGCCGTCCCGGGTGCCTGGCATTCGCCGCACGAATCCGTCGCCCGCGGGAATCGCGGTGAACTCGGCGGGCAGCGCGTCCACCCCGAGCGCGTCGAGAACCGGCTGATCCGCCAGTTTCGGGCCGAGCAACGACAGGACGGCCAGATCGCCTTCGGCCGGGGTGACCTCGGACCAGAACACCATCTTGCGCAGGTAGCCCAGCAGCGGCTCCGCCCGCCACGGTTCGGTGTCGAGGTAGGTTGTGCCGCCCAGCTCGGTCTGGACCCAGTGATCCTCGACGCGGCCCTGGCCGTCGAGGCTGAGGTTTTGCGTGCTGGCGCCGTCGGGGAGGTCACTGACGAATTGCGTCGAAATGCTGTGCAACCAGGTCTGCCGGTCGTTTCCGGTCAGGGTGAGCACTCCGCGGTGCGAGCGGTCGACGAATATCGCGTCGGTGTCGGCCGCGCGCTGTTCGCCCAGCGGATCGCCGTAATGCCAGACGGCACCGGCGTCGGGTCCGGTCTCGGGTGCGGGAACGGGGCGGGTCACAGGTCAACTCTACGGACGCGGCGATCTGCCTCGCGACCGTGCGGGCGGCCGCACAGTCGCGGCTAGGCTTACCGTCCATGGCCGGTCAGTCGGGTGTGATTGTCACGCTGGACGGCGAAATGCACTCGCCGGATGCGCCCCTGTTATACGCCGACGACCTGGCAGCGGTCCGTGGTGACGGTGTCTTCGAGACGCTGCTGGTCCGCGACGGCAGGGCCTGTCTTATCGAGCCGCATCTGCAGCGGCTGGCCCAGTCGGCCGCCTTGACCGACCTGCCCCAGCCCGATCTGCCGCGGTGGCGAAGCGCGATCGAGGTGGCGACCGGGCACTGGTGCGCAAAAAATGCCGACGAGGGCGCGATGCGGTTGATCTACAGCCGCGGTCGCGAGGGCGGTTCGGTGCCGACGGCCTATGTCATGGTCAACCCCGTGCCCGACCGGGTGACGGCGGTCCGGCGCGGCGGGCTCGCGGCGATCACGCTCGACCGCGGGTTGCCCGCCAACGGAGTTGACGCGATGCCATGGCTGCTGGCCGGCGCCAAGACCCTCTCCTACGCGATCAATATGGCGGCCCTGCGCCATGCCGCCCGTGAGGACGCCGGTGACGTGATCTTCGTCAGCACGGACGGCTACATCCTGGAAGGCCCGCGCTCAACGGTGGTGATCGCCGCCGGCTCTGAGACGCCGGACGGCGCTCCGTGCCTGCTGACACCGCCGCCGTGGTACCCGATCCTGCGCGGCACCACCCAGCAGGCCCTGTTCGAGGTGGCCAGGGATAAGGGCTATGACTGCGACTACCGGGCCCTGCGCGTCGCGGATCTTAATGCCGCCCAGGGTGTTTGGCTGATCTCCAGCATGACCTTGGCCGCCCGCGTCCATACCCTTGATGGCCGTCCGCTGCAGCCGTCGCCGATGGCGGCCGACTTCGCCGAGCTGATCGACGCCGCCATCGTCAGCGATCGCTGAGCGCTGAATTCTGTTGTCGGCTGGCCGATTCGTCGGTACGGTCGGTCGTACACAAGAAGGGAGGTGGTCCGCGAAATTGATAGCTTCATGGACATGTGAGGTGGCTGCGCGCTAGCAGCAGTGGCTCGGAAGAGCTGGCGTCACAACCGCGCTAGCGAATTCCCCGCAGCCACCCGGCCCTCGAGCTTCCGGTTTTTGTCCGACCAGGAATACGGCTCGGGGGCCGCTCCATATCTGGAGGCGGGGCGCTTCTAGCCGACGAAGCGCGACAGCCGCGCCGAGAGATGTGGCACCAGACCGCCGTCGGCGTCCACCCGCTCCTCGACGTAGGCCAGGTCGCCGCCCTCGACGATGCCGTAGAGGCGTTTGGCGCCGCCGACCAGTACGCCCGACCTGCTGCGGGCCAGCGCGTCGGTGACCAGCTCCCAGGACGACTGGGTCAGGGGGCGGCCGTAGAACAGTTCGACGTAGCCCGCCGAATGGGCCAACAGCAGTTCGATCGCGTTGGATTCGCCGGGGTCGTCGGGATCGGTGACGAATCGCCAGAAACCGGTCTCGCGCAGGCCGCGTTCTTCGTAGTCGCCCGTCTCGTTGAGCCGCCAGGAGCGGGCTTCCCAGTTCAGGTAGTCGCCGCCGTCGTGCGAGACAACGATCTGCTGGCCGAACCGGTAGTCGCCGTCGTGTCCACGGCCTTCGCCTTCGCCCCGCCACACGCCGACCAGCGGCAGCAACGCAAGCAGGGCATCGCTCAGATTGGCGCCTTCGCGCAGGTTCGCGGTGTCGGCGGGCAGGGGCAGATCATCGTAGGACGGGATATTGCGGCCGGCTGTCAGCTTCGCGCGCTCAGCGGCGGCGGCCACCGCCCGGTCGCCGGAACCGGAACTCAACGGTTCGTCGCCAGTCACGACTCGTCGGTGATCAGTCGATAGAGGGTGTACAGGGCGAACCATGAAATCACCACGACCGCCACAACCAGCATGATCTCGAAGAACAGCACCACGGGGACAAGTCTATTCGCCCCGCGGCATCCCCGTCGGGGACGGCCGGCGGGTCAGGCGATCTTGACGTCGACCTCGTGGATGCCCGCACCGGACGGCGCCACCACGGCGTCACCGTTGCCGGCCTTCGACAGGGCACGCAGGGTCCAGGATCCCGGGGCGGCGAAGAACCGGAAGTCACCGGTAGCCGACGCCACCACCTCGGCCGTGAACTCGTCGGAGGAGTCCAGCAAGCGGACGAACGCGCCACCCACCGCCTGACCTTCGCCGTCCACTACGCGCCCGGTGATCACGGTTTCCTTCTCCAGGTCGACGCTGGCGGGCAACGTCAGTCCTTGTTTCGGTGCAGAGCACATATCAGCTTCCCAACTCGATCGGGGCACCCACCAGGGAGCCGTATTCCGTCCAACTGCCGTCGTAGTTCTTCACATTCCGATGCCCGAGCAATTCATAAAGAACGAACCACGTGTGCGACGACCGCTCGCCGATGCGGCAGTAGGCGATCGTTTCCTTACTGCCGTCCAGGCCGGCGCCGGCGTAGAGGCTGGCCAGCTCTTCATCGGATTTGAAGGTGCCGTCCTCATTCGCGGCCTTGCTCCAGGGCACGTTGATGGCGCCGGGGATGTGACCGGGCCGCTGGCTTTGCTCCTGCGGCAGGTGCGCCGGCGCCAGGATCTTGCCGGAGAACTCGTCGGGGGAGCGCACGTCAACCAGGTTTTTGACGTTGATGGCCGCGATGACGTCGTCACGAAACGCCCGGATGCTGTTGTCCGGCGCGGCGGCGGTGTACGACGTCGCCGGCCTGCTGACGGTGCCGCTGGACAGCGCTCGGCCGTCGAGCTCCCATTTCTTGCGGCCGCCGTCGAGCAGCTTGACCTTGTCGTGGCCGTACAGCTTGAAGTACCAGTAGGCGTACGCGGCGAACCAGTTGTTGTTCCCGCCGTAGAGGATCACGGTGTCGTCGTTGGAGATGCCCCGCTCGCTGAGCAATTTGGAGAACTGCTGGGCGTCGACGAAGTCGCGTTTGACTGGGTCCTGCAAATCGGAGCGCCAGTCCAGCTTGATGGCGCCGGGGAGGTGACCGGCGTCGTAAGCGCTGGTGTCTTCGTCGACTTCGACGAAGACGACGCCTGGGGCGTCGAGATTGCTCTCAGCCCAGTCGGTGGAGACCAGGACGTCGGAGCGTGCCATGGAGTGGATCCTTTCAATCGCTTTTGTTACAGCAGGTCAGGTGGGACGCGCGGTGCGCCGGAAACGGGCCACCAGCGGGTAGAGCTGGCAGCCCAGGCAGATGCCGAAGGCCGCGTTGAGAAACGCGGCCGCCAGTGCGGCCGCGGCGGCGATGACACCGAACAGAACGGAGCCGGTTGCGAACCCGACCGTTCCCAGCACCGCGAAGATCAGGCCGACGAGTTGGGCGAACTTCAGCGGCGCAGTCGGCTCCCGATCAAGCACCGGGCCCAGCCGCGGCGCGACGACGCTCGCAAAGATTCGGCCGTACGGATGCTTGCGCGGCCCGCCGACCGCGCCGCTGGCGAAAACTACGGCCTGGACGGCCAGAATGGCGGCGGCGGCCAGCGGATTCACCGCCGACACGATCAGCGCCAGCACCAAGACTGCGGTGGTGACCCAGGCGGCGAACCGCGGTCCGCGCATGTCGACCAGGTCGGGCTGCGTGGTGGTGGTGTTGCTTGGCAAGGACTACTCCTCGATAGCTCTGTTGCTGACGGAAACGACGAATGGAGACGTGCCACGGTCTAGATTCCGGGCCGCTCCGAGTGCTACGCGAATGCGCGGCTACTCAGCAGCAACAGCAACAACAACAGCCCGCGGTGCGGCGCAGCTCAACTGCGCGACGCTGGGTGAGCATGGGCTCGAGGCGGGCTGACACGTCGGTCAGCTTACCTAATGACACCGTGGTCAAGCCAACAGCGGTTTCAGCGCGGACCGCAGGTCGGTGGCGTTGGGCACTCCGGACGTTCGGTATCGCTGCCTGCCTTCGACGTCGAAGATCAACGTGGTGGGCAGGGACAGTACCGAATATCGGCGCGCGGTCTCGGGGTTTGCGTCCAGGTCGACCTCGACGTGAGCCACCTCGCTGAGGTCGTCGCAGACCTGCTCGACGACGCGGCGGACCCGGTCGCACGGCCCGCACCACGGCGCGCTGAAATGCACGACTGTCGGCCCGCTGCGGGAAAGCCCCAGGGCCGTGATGTCGGCGCCGGTGTCCTGATCCGGCCTCGAATCGATTTCCCGGACTCGTCCGGAGCGCCGGGTCACCAACCACCCGGCAAGGGTTGCCACGACAAGCACCGCGACGGTCACGAGAATGACGGTCATGACTGTTTGAACCCCTCGAGGGTCACGGTTACTCCATGGGTGATGCCCTCGATGATGACGTCGGATCCCCGGGCTCCCTCGGTGGTCGGCGCGACGCCGAAAGGCAGTCGCTGGTTGGGCAGCCTTCCGCTGAAGGCATGCAGCACAGCGTTTTGTTTGTCCGCGGGAACCGTCTGGTTGGCGGTGTCCGATCCGGTGAGGACGCCGGTCGGGGTGAACACCAGTGTCGCCGGGTCGTCCGGGGCGATGGAGAGGTCGACCGAGACGCTGACTTTGCGATCGAAGCCTGCCGATTTCGGTGTCCCGGTGAACACCAGCCCGTGGCTGTCCGAGATACCCGACGCGGTGACGCCGCCGGTGGAGGTGTTGGTTTCCTTGGCCGGTGCCTCGACCATCAGGTCGCTGATGCCCATGAACCGCCCCAGGTGCGTCGAGTCGATGATGATCCGGCTCTCCAGCTTGCCCACCGCGAGCTTCGCGTCCGGGCTGATCAGCCATGACGCGTGAGCTAGGTCGACCGAGTACATCGTGGCTTCCAGCGTGGCCTTGCCGGTCATCGCGTGGTCGACAGCGTTGGCCTTGATTTCCACCTGGCTGTAGTTGCCGCGCATCGCCTGCGGAATGAACGGAAACGCCACGATGGCCACGAACGGGTCGGTGCCCAGCTTCGTCGCTTTGCGGACGCTGGACGACAGCCGGTACTCGGCATAAATGCTGGTCCCGTAATCGAAGCCGATGGCCCCCACGGCGACCACCGCAACCAGAATCGCGGCCGCAGTCACAGCAACCAGCACCTTGCGCACCCGCATATTGTGGCGTAACACCTCGGGGCGGGTCGCCGCCGGATGTCTGGTGGTGGGGCTCACACTGGCTCGTCTGCCACGCGAAAAAACCAGGTGACACGTTATCGTTACATGACCTGGTAACTAACGCTTAATGGCGTTGTGAATTTGGGAGATGCCGTTCCCCCGAGCTGGAGGGGCTAGTTGGAGCTACTACTGCTGACCTCGGAGCTTCATCCCGACCCGGTCTTGCCGTCGTTGTCCCTGCTTCCGCATACCGTCCGGACGGCGCCGCCCGAACCCTCTTCGTTGCTCGAGGCCGGGACCGCTGATGCGGTGATCGTCGACGCGCGCACCGACCTGTCGGCGGCGCGCGGGCTTTGCCGTCTGTTGAGCACCGCCGGCCGGTCGGGACCCGTGCTGGCCGTGGTGAGCGAGGGCGGGCTGGTGGCTGTCAGCTCGGACTGGGGTTTGGACGAAATCTTGCTGCCCACGACCGGGCCCGCCGAGATCGACGCGCGGCTGCGGCTGGTGATCGGCCGCCGCGGCGGACTCGCGGACCAAGAGAGTGCCGGCAAGGTCAGCCTGGGCGAGTTGGTGATCGACGAAGGCACCTACACCGCCCGGCTGCGGGGCCGCCCGCTGGACCTCACCTACAAGGAATTCGAGTTGCTCAAATACCTGGCCCAGCATGCCGGGCGGGTGTTCACGCGCGCGCAACTGCTGCACGAGGTGTGGGGATACGACTTCTTCGGCGGCACCCGCACCGTCGACGTGCACGTGCGCAGGCTGCGGGCCAAACTCGGTCCCGAGTACGAGGCGCTGATCGGCACCGTACGCAACGTGGGTTACAAGGCCGTCCGCCCTGCGCGCGGCCGCACACCGGTCGCCGAGACCGACGACGCCGACGGGTCCGAATCCGAATCGCAGGACGCCCAAGACCCATTGGTCGATCCCTTGCACACGCAGTGACGTCGGCCGACTGGCGCCGGACGCTGACCGACGAAGAGCAGCGGGGCGTACGCGAACTCATCAGTGCGGCAACCGAATTCGATGGAGTAGCCCCCGTCGGCGAGCAGGTGCTCCGCGAGCTCGGGCACGACCGCACCGAACATCTGCTGATCACGAATCCCGCGTCGACCGGCGACGCGATCGTCGGTTACCTCAACCTGAGCCCGCCCCGCGACGGCGAGACCGGCATGGCCGAACTCGTCGTACATCCGCGCGAGCGTCGGCGTGGCATCGGGTCCACACTGGCACGAGCCGCGTTAGCCAAAACCGGTGCGGGCAATCGGTTTTGGGCCCATGGCACGCTGGAGCCGGCCCGCGCGACCGCGTCCGCTCTGGGCCTGACCCCAGTGCGGGAACTGATGCAGATGCGACGTTCGCTGCGCGATCTGCCCGACACCGTGCCGGCGGTGCGCGGGGTGAAATTCCGCACCTACGCGGGCGCCGCCGACGACGCCGAGCTGCTGCGGATCAACAACGCCGCGTTTGCCTACCATCCCGAACAGGGCGGCTGGACGGACTGCGAGCTGGCGGAGCGCCGCAACGAACCGTGGTTCGACCCGGCGGGCCTGTTCCTGGCGTTCGAACACTCCGGCAGCGGTCAGTCCGGGCGGTTGTTGGGCTTCCACTGGACAAAGGTGCACCTCGACCGGCCGGGTCTGGGCGAGGTCTATGTGTTGGGCGTCGATCCCTCGGCGCAGGGCCGCGGCCTCGGGCAGGCGCTGACCGCTGTCGGCATCGACTGGCTGGGGCGTCGCCTGGCCGATGACCCAGACCCCACCGTGATGCTCTACGTCGAGTCCGACAACGTGGCCGCGGTGCGCACCTATGCGCGCTTGGGGTTTACCGTCCACAGCGTCGACACCGCATACGCGGTCGTTCCCGCGGCCAACTGACCGCGGGTACGAGCGTCATCAACCTGAATCGTTAATCTGGTCCTGGCCACGGCTGCGGGCGGCGCCGGTGCATATTTTCGCCGGCACTTGGCAACCTCACATGAGAGATGGCCAGCGGCGCTGCGTCAGGAACATGTCAGGAAGCGGGATAGGTGAGGCTCGACAGGCAGAGACGGGCGCTGGCCGCCGTGGCGTTGGTGGCGGCGCTCGTCGCCGGAGCACTGACCGGCTGCGGTAGCGATGAGAACCGCCGCGGGACCGCGGGGCCCGGCTCCGGCGTGACCGGGACGGCCGGATGCGGTGGCAAGAACAAGCTGACGGCGGAAGGCTCGACCGCACAAGAGAACGCGATCACGGTGTTCAACCAGGTGTGGGGCCAGTACTGCCCGGGAAAGGGCTTGGCCTATAACCCAACTGGATCCGGCGCCGGGCGCGAGCAGTTCATCGCCGGACATGTCGATTTCGCGGGCGCGGACTCCCCCTTGGTCGCCGACCAGATCGGGCCCGCCGCCAAACGCTGCGACGGAAACCCGGCGTGGGACCTGCCGTTGGTTTTCGGCCCCATCGGGATCGTCTACAACCTGCCCGGAAATCCGGACCTGGTGGTCAACAGTGACGCGCTGGCCAAGATCTTCACCGGCAGGATCACCGCCTGGAACGACCCGATCCTGGCGGCACTGAATCCGGGCATGCCGCTGCCTGCCGGCAAAATCACCCCGATCTATCGGACCGACTCGTCGGGAACCACCGACAACGTTCAGAAATATTTGACCGCGGCCGCGCCCCAAAGCTGGTCCAAGGGAGTCGGGACGGAGTTTCAGGGCGGTGTCGGCGAGGGCGCCGCGAAGTCGGCCGGCGTGATCCAAGCGGTGCGGGCCACCCCGGGCGCCATCGGATACGTCGAGAAGGGCTTCGCCGACCAGGCCCACATGCCCTACGCCAAAATCGCCACCCGCGGCGGCGTCATTCCGCTGACCAACGACACGGCCGGAAACGCCGTCAACGCGGCCAAATTTTTGGCCGAAGGCGATGATCTGGTGCTCGACCTCAATGCCATGTACGGCTCTGAGGATCCGGGCGTTTACCCGCTGATGCTGGTCACCTACGAGATCGTGTGCTCAAAGGGTTATGACGACCAGACCTCAGCGGCCGTCCGATCGTTCCTTGCCGTGTCCGCCAGTAGCGCGCAGGGCGAACTCTCGAAGGCCGGGTACGTGCCGCTGCCCGATAAGGTCAGGGAACGACTGGTTACGGCCATCAATGCGATGCAGTAATTCGGTACATCGGGTTCAAGGAGTGACAGCAGACCTGTGACGGGATCACCGTGACAACGCCGAATCCCATCGACGCGGGTTCGGGTGCGGTTGTCGCCGCGCCGTTTCCGGAGAGGCAGGCCACACCCACCAGCCCCTGGGGACAGGGCCGTCCGCATGTGGCGGACCGGATTTTCGGCCGGCTCGCGCAATCCTCTGGCGTGGTCATCATCGTGGTCATCGCCGCGATAGCGGCGTTCCTGCTCGGACGTGCGATACCGGCGCTGCACCGGAATCGCGAGAACTTCTTCAGCTACGGCGGTGTATGGGTCACCACGGATACCTCGGCGATGCACTTCGGCATCGCCAGCCTGGTGCCGGTCACCGTGTTCGTGTCGTTGTTCGCGCTGGTCCTGGCCATGCCGGTCGCGCTGGGCGTGGCCATTTTCATCACGCAATATGCGCCGCGGCGGGTCGCTACGCCCCTGGCCTACTCGGTTGATCTGCTGGCCGCGGTGCCCTCGATCATCTACGGAGCATGGGGACTGTACGTGCTGGCGCCCCAGCTGAGGCCCGTCGCCACCTGGCTCAATCGCTCGCTGGGCTGGTGTTTTCTGTTCGCCAACGGCAATGCGTCGCCCGCCGGCGGGGGAACCATCTTCACCGGCGGCGTCGTCCTGGCGGTGATGGTCCTGCCGATCATCACCGCGGTCACCCGCGAAGTGTTCGTCCAGACGCCACAGGACCAGATCGAGGCCCTGCTCGCCCTGGGTGCCACCCGCTGGGAAGTGGTCAAGACGGTCACGCTGCCGTTCGGGCGGTCGGGCTATATCAGCGGATCAATGCTGGGGCTGGGTCGCGCCCTGGGTGAAACGGTGGCGCTGCTGATCATTCTGCGGGGTACCCAGTCAGCGTTCGGGTGGTCGCTGTTCGACGGCGGCTCGACCTTCGCGACCAAGATCGCTGGTGCCGCGGCCGAATTCGATGACCGATACAAGGCCGGCGCGTACATCGCCGCGGGCCTGACGCTCTTCGTGCTCACCTTCCTGGTCGACGCCCTGGCGAGGGGCGCCGTCGCGGGGGCGGGGCGAAGGGGGCCCCGATGACCTCGATGTTGGACCGGCCGCTCAAGCCGCGGACGTTCTCGCCGGTCAGCTGGCGCCGGCGTACCACGAATTATGTTGCGGGCCTGCTGGTTTCATTGTCTCTGCTGGTCGCGGTGACGCCGTTGGTGATGGTGTTGTGGTCGGTGGCCGTCAAGGGCTTCAAGGCGGTCGCATCAACCGTCTGGTGGACGCACTCGCAAGCGGGGATGACGGCGTTCGTGACCGGGGGTGGCGCCTACCACGCGCTGGTCGGCACCGTGCTGCAGGGGGTGGTATGCGCCGTGATCTCCGTCCCTCTGGGGTTGATGGTCGCGATCTACCTGGTCGAGTACGGCGGCGGCACCGCGCTGGGGAGGCTGGCGTCGTTCATGGTGGACATCCTCAGTGGTGTGCCGTCAATCGTTGCGGCGCTGTTCATCTACGCGTTGTGCGTGGCGCTGCTGGGACTTCCCCGGTCGCAGTTCGCGGTATCGCTGGCGCTGGTCTTGCTGATGCTCCCGGTGATCGTGCGCGCCACCGAGGAGATGCTGCGAATCGTCCCGGTGGATCTTCGCGAGGCCAGCTACGCCCTGGGCATCACCAAGTGGAAAACCATTGCCCGGGTAGTCATTCCCACCGGACTGTCCGGCATCGTGACCGGGATACTGCTGGCGATGGCCAGAGTGATGGGCGAGACGGCCCCGCTGCTGATCCTTATCGGTTACGCGCAATCGATGAACTTCGATATCTTCAGCGGGTTCATGGGGACGCTGCCTGGCATGATGTTCAACCAGACGACGGCGGGCGCGAGCCTCAACCCCATCCCCACGGATCGGTTGTGGGGTGCCGCCCTAACCCTCATCCTGGTGATCGCCATCATCAACATCGCGGCCCGGGTGATAGCACGATTTCTGGGCACCAGGAAGTCATAGGCAGGAGCACTAAGTGGCCAAACGGTTGGACCTCAAGGCCGTCAACATCTACTACGGATCGTTTCACGCGGTTGCGGATGTGACGCTGTCGGTTCTGCCCCGCAGCGTGACCGCGTTCATCGGCCCGTCGGGTTGCGGCAAGACCACGGTGCTGCGCACGCTGAACCGGATGCACGAGGTGGTGCCCGGCGGACGGGTCGAGGGCAGCGTACTGCTCGACGACGAGGACATCTATGGCGCTGGAGTCGACCCGGTCGGCGTGCGCCGGGCCATCGGAATGGTCTTCCAGCGGCCGAACCCCTTCCCCGCCATGTCAATTCGCGACAACGTCGTGGCGGGCCTGAAGCTACAGGGGGTGCGCAACCGCAAGGTGCTCGACGAGACGACCGAGCATTCGCTGCGCGGCGCGAACCTGTGGGATGAGGTCAAGAATCGGTTGGACCGGCCCGGCGGCGGATTGTCCGGCGGGCAGCAGCAGCGCCTGTGCATCGCGCGGGCCATCGCCGTGCAGCCCGATGTGCTGCTGATGGACGAGCCGTGTTCGGCGCTGGACCCGATCTCGACGATGGCGATCGAGGAGCTGATCAGCGAACTGAAGCAGGAGTACACCATCGTCATCGTGACCCACAACATGCAGCAGGCGGCCCGGGTCAGCGACTACACGGCGTTCTTCAACCTCGAAGCCGTCGGAAAACCGGGGCGGCTGATCGAAGTGGATGACACCGAGAAGATCTTCTCCAACCCGAGCCAGAAGGCGACCGAGGACTACATTTCCGGCCGCTTCGGCTAGCCCGACGACGAAGCAGCTCGCGTAGCGAGGTGTGAGGAGTCGGGCAATTGAACTAGCCGCCGCCGCATTTTTGCTTACTGCGAGGCGGGTTTCGTTTCTTCCTCGGGAAGCCTGCCGGTCGCCTGGAAGATGACTCGCCGTGCCACCTCGACGGCGTGGTCGGCGAAACGCTCGTAGAACCGGCCCAGCAACGTCACGTCGACGGCCGCCGCGACGCCGTGCTTCCATTCCCGGTCCATCAGCACCGAGAACAGATGCCGATGCAGGTCGTCCATGGCGTCGTCTTCTTCGCGGATCCGGGCGGCCTTCTCCGGGTCGCGCGACAACACCACCTCTTGCGCGCTGTTGCCCAATTCGACTGCGATGCTGCCCATCTCGGCGAAATAGCCATTGACCTCTTCGGGCAGGGCATGCTGGGGATGCCGTCGACGGGCGATCTTGGCGACGTGCAGTGCCAGCGCACCCATCCGGTCGATGTCCGCCACCATCTGGATCGCGCTCACGATGGCCCTCAGATCGCCGGCCACCGGCGCCTGCAATGCGAGCAGCACGAAGGCGCTTTCTTCGGCGCGCGCGCTCAATACGGCGATGGCTTCGTGATCGGAGATGACTTGCTCGGCTAGCACCAAGTCGGCTTGGAGCAGAGCCTGGGTGGCGCGCTCCATAGCGATTCCTGCCAAGCCGCACATCTCGCCGAGTCGCTCGGATAACTCCGAGAGTTGCTCGTGGTAGGCGGTTCGCATGTGACCCAGCGTACGGTCTCGCCGCCCGAAACGGGCGGTGGAGCGCCGTCAAAAGCGGTTACTCGCAGGTGGTGTCGGCCGCGTTGGTGACGGTCAGGTCCTCGGGGAGCTTGGCCGGTGCATTGCTCGAGCCGCGTTCGATTTGCAGGCTCATCGAAGAGCCGCTGGGCGGGGGAGTGGAGACCGACTTGAAGTCGGGGCCCAAGACCACCTGCACGACCTGCCCGTAGCCGGAAACCCGCTGGACTTTCGCGTTGGCGAACGACGACGCGACCGTGGCGGCGGCCTCTTCATTGCCGGGTGAGAACAGCACAGTGGTCGCGTTCACCGAACTCGGGTAGTCGTCGGGTGACATCACGTTGAAGCCGTCTTGCTTGAGCTGGGTGGTCGCGGTGGCCGCCAGACCGCTTTGCGTAGTTGCGTTGGAAACCCGCACCGTCACCCCGCTGGGCGAGGTCGTGCTGATCTGCTCGGCTTGCGCCTCCGGCGTCGGTGCCGGCGACTTCTTGGTGGTGGGCGCCCTCGACGGGCCTTTCGTTGGGGACGAGCTCAAATTCTGCGCGTTCTGGTCGTTTTCCTCGGGCAGCGGATCGTCGTTGATGACGGCGTCGAACAGGGCCCGCATGTCGGCCATCCGCGGCGGCTCGTCGCCGTTCTGGTCGGTGACACCGGTCGGCACGGTGACGAACGTGACGTGCCCGGCAGCCATGCCCTGCAACGATTGACCGAGCTGGATCAGGTCCTTGGACTGCACGTTGTCGACGACGGTGTCGCTGATGAACATGTTGACGACGTTGTTGAGCTTATTCGGGTCCAGCAGCGTGTCTTCGGAGATCAGCGAGCGCAGCAGCGACGACAGGAACAGCTGCTGACGCTTGATCCTGCCGTAATCGCCGTTGACCTCGGTGGTGACCTGGCGAGCCCGCACGTAATTCAGGGCGGTGGAGCCGTCGAGGACTTGGCGTCCACCGTGGTCGAGGACCGTGCCCAACTCGTAGTCGTGCAGCGCGGTGCTGGAGCAGACCTCGACGCCGCCGAGGGCGTCGACCATCTTCGCGAAGCCGGAGAAGTCGACGGCGATGAAGCGGTTGATGCTCAAGCCGGACAGCTTCTGGATTTCCTTCACCAGACATTTCGGGCCACCGAAGGCGAACGCCGAGTTCAGTTTGGTCTCGGTGTAGACCATTTTGGGGCCGTAGGTCTTGGTCTTCGGGTCGTAGAGGGGCCCGTACTTGCCGGTTTCGGGGTTCCACGCTTCGCATTGCATCGGGGTGATCGCCAGGTCGCGCGGGAACGACACCGCCACCACGCGTTTGCGGTTAGCCGGGATGTTGACCAGCATGACCGTGTCCGAGCGTTCGCCGTCGGCATCGTCGGTGGTTCCGGCGCCCATGTTGGCGTTGTCGCCCAGGCGCGAGTCGAGACCGACGATCAGGAAGTCCTCGTCGCCGTACTGTCCGCCAGGGTCGCGGATGTCGCTGGAATTCTGGTCGAGCGCGCTGATCGTATTCAGCCGGGCGTTTTTCGACGTGCTCCATTGCCATGCCCCGCCGGTCATCGCCAGTGCCAGCACGGCAGCCAGGGCGGCCGTCGACCGCGCGGCCACCAGCACTGGCCGGCGCCGGCGTCTGGGTGCCTCGGGGCTGGTGTCTGGAGCCAGGTCTTCCGGCTCGTCGTCGTTCGGGTAATCGGCGGCCTCGAGGGCGCGAAGCTCGGCGACGGCGTCCATGGAGTAGGCGAGGTCGTCAATGACCTCCGTTTTTTGCAGCGCGAGAGGAAGGCCCGGCTCGGCGCCGGTGGCCTCGACACGGGGGTCCTCCGGAGCGGCACGATGATGGACGGGCCGGCTGGGGGCACCGATTTTGGCGATCAGATCGGCGACGCTGACGCCGCCGCCGGTGTGGGATCCGCCCTGATCGATGTCATCCTCGCGCGGCTCTTCGGGTTCGATCGCGGCCTCGGGCTGCCAGCGGTGCAGGTTGTCGTCGGCCGGGGGTGCAAAGAATCGCTCCCAGGGAGCGGCACCCAACGGCGCAGGCTTCGCCGGTACCGGATAGGTGCGCGCCCCACCCGGGCCGTGCCGACCATTACGAGTGGCGTCGTTCTCGGCGTCACTCATATCTAACCGGCCTCCGAAGCTCTGATGCAGACGTGTCACCGTGTTCGTGCGTAATGTCAGCGCAGTGTCGCGTTGCGGGCGCTGCGGCTGGTGCCAACCAGTTTTTGTCACCGCTGGTGTAGCGGTAGGAATCGATCCGCCACCTAAGCGCACGCAACAAAGCCCACATCGTACTGACTTATCGCGCCAGACGCGATTTCAAGCCGTCGAGTCAGCCCCCGGAGTGCATGACGTCGGCGCCCGCCGGCACCGTGCAGTCGTCCGGGTCGGTCAGCCAACCTTCCGGCAGCACCACCCGGGCCGGTGAACCCTGCCGGCCGCGCGGGCCGGTCGCCTCGTCGGGGAAGGGGACGGAGCCGTCCAGCCGGTCCAGCAGGGAGTCCAGCTCGTCGAGCGTCTTGACCATTGCCAGGGCCCGGCGCAGCTCGGAGCCGGCCGGAAAGCCGTGCAGGTACCAGCCGACGTGCTTGCGGATGTCCCGCATGCCCTTGTCCTCGCCGAAGTGCGCGGCCAGCAGCTGCCCGTGCCGTCGGACGATGTCGGCGACCTCGCCCAGGGTCGGGGGCGTGGGCGGCGGGCTGCCGGTGAAGGCGGCCGACAGCTCGGCGAAAAGCCAGGGCCGGCCCAGGCAGCCGCGGCCGATGACGACGCCGTCGCATCCGGTGGTGGCCATCATGGTCAGCGCGTCGCTGGCGTCATAGATGTCGCCGTTGCCCAGCACCGGGATGGTCCGCACCTGCTGTTTGAGCCGCGCGATCTCTTCCCAATCGGCGGTGCCGGAGTAGCGCTGCGCGGCCGTACGGGCATGCAGCGCGACCGCGGCGGCGCCTTCGGCTTCGGCGATGCGGCCGGCGTCGAGGTGTGTGTGATGCTCGTCGTCGATGCCGATGCGGAACTTCACGGTCACCGGTATTTGGGTGCCTTCGGTGCCGCGCACCGCCGCGGCGACGATCTGACCGAAGAGCCGCCGTTTGTAGGGCAGCGCCGATCCGCCGCCGCGCTTGGTCACCTTGGGCACCGGACAGCCGAAATTCATGTCGATGTGATCGGCCAGGCCTTCGTCGGCGATCATCTTGGCGGCCGCGTAGGTGGTCGCGGGGTCGACGGTATAGAGCTGCAGCGAACGCGGCGACTCGTCCGGAGCGAACGTGGTCATGTGCAGGGTGGCCGGATGGCGCTCGACAAGCGCACGCGCGGTCACCATCTCGCAGACGTAGAGCCCGCTGACGGTGCCGACCTTGGCTTGCTCCAGCTCACGGCACAGCGTCCGGAACGCGACGTTTGTCACTCCCGCCATCGGTGCCAAAACCACCGGGCTGGCGAGCGCGATGGAACCGATGCGCACCGGTTGGTTACCGCCGGCTCATGGTCAGCGTGCCCGCGGTCTGGTGCAGCTCGAATGCGGTGGTCCTCTTGCCGGTGCGGGCTTCCCGCTCGAGCTGACGCTGTTTCGAGATCTCGAACTTGTCGCAGGTTGTCTCGAGTTCCTTGATCAGCAGCGCAAGGTCATCGCGCATGGCGGCCGCCTCACCGGTGAAGTCCTCACGCTCGAAAATGCGCCACTTCTTCAGCACCGGCATCACCACGTCGTCGAGGTGGATGCGCGGGTCGTATACGCCGCCCACGGCGATGACGACGGCCTTACGGCGGAACTCGGGCACCTGGTAGCCGGGCATCTGGAAGTTGCGCAGCACCTTGTGCAGCGACTTCATCGCCTGGTTGGGCGCGGCCTCGAACCCGGCCTCGCTGACATCCCGGTAGAAGATCATGTGCAGGTTCTCGTCGGCCGAGATCTTGGCCAGCAACTGGTCGGCGATCGTCTCGTTGCAGGCCTTGCCGGTATTGCGGTGCGAAATCCGGGTGGCCAGCTCCTGGAACGTCACGTAGATGACCGAGTCGAACAGGCTTTCGGCGAATAGGTCGGCTCGAACCTGATGGTTCTGGCCAGGACTGAACCCGCGGTTCACCACCTCCATGCGCAGCTTTTCCAACTCGATGGGGTCGACCGCGCGGGTCACCACCAGGTAGTCGCGCAGCGCGATGCCGTGCCGGTTCTCCTCGGCGGTCCAGCGGTTGACCCACTGGCCCCATGCGTCATCCAGGCCGAAGTTCATCGCGATTTCGCGGTGATACGACGGCAGGTTGTCCTCGGTCATCAGGTTCTGCACCATCGCCACCTGGGCGACGTCGGAGAGCTGGGACTGACCGGGCTCCCAGTCCTGCCCGCCGAGCGCGTAGTAGTTCTTGCCGTCCGACCAGGGGATGTAGTCGTGCGGGTTCCAGTTCTTGTGCATGCTCTCGTGCCGGTTCAGGTACTTTTCGACGAATGGCTCGAGTTCGTGCAGCAGCTGTAGGTTTGTCAGCTCGGCTGACATAGGTCCTCCAGTTATCTGTGTCGATGGGTAGCAGTCAATATATCTGTGTACTCGAGTAGCATCAAGTTCCTCGTCGGCGTGCCGGATGACGTTTTTATACCGGGCTCGTGCTGGGCCGAGTGCCTATTCTTACGGCTTGCCGATGGCGCGCGATCGAAAAGGCGGGTTACTGCGACTTGCCGAGCTCGCCGGCCGGGACGTACGGCGCGGCAGTGATGTACAGCATGTTGATGCAGTAGTCGATGAATTGCTTGCGAGTGGCGCCCAGCTGCCCGTGCAGGTAGGCGGTGAACAGGCCCGACAACCCGCCGATCAAGCTGGTGGCGATCATCTTCTGCAGTACGGCGTCGCCGATCCGGGACAGCTTGCGCTGCAACAGATCGATGAAATTGGGCATCCACTCCGCGCCCGAGCGGGTCAGAACGGGTTCCACCGTCGGCGCCAGCAACAGCACGCGTCCGCGGACCGGGTCGTCGACCATCAGCTCGACAAATCGCTCGACGGCCTCGCGCGGGGTGGTCGCCGACGTCAGGGCGTTCATGGCGCGCGCGCAGACATCGTCGTAGACCGCGCGCACGAATTCGTCACGGTCGGCGAAACTTTCGTAGAAATAGCGTTCGGTCAGCGCGGCCTCACGGCAGACCGCGCGCACGGTCAGCGCCGGTCCGCCGGCACCGCCGAGAAGCTGCACGCCGGCCTCGATGAGGTTGTCACGGCGGAGCGCGAGTCGACTCTCCAAGGGGACGCCGGTCCAGCGTCCCCGTCGTTGACCCGTCTGCACATCGCTCCTAAGCTCTAGATTGACAACGGTTGTAGTCAAAATCTCACGATACCTACAGGGATCTAATAGTGACTCAAGATACGTCCGCATCGCCCCCGCCGACCAGCGACGTCGGAGGCGGCAGTGGCGCCGGCACCGCTGAGCAGTCGGTTTCCGCCGAGCCGGTCGACGCGTCCGACGCTCTCGCGGGCGGCTGCCCGGTCTCGCCGGCAGGGTATGACGCGCCGCCCGCACCTCTGGGGCCCGATTCACTGACCTGGCGATACTTCGGGGACTGGCGGGGCATGCTGCAGGGTCCGTGGGCGGGTTCGATGCAGAACATGCACCCGCAGCTGGGCGCGGCGGTCACCGATCATTCAACGTTTTTCCGTGAGCGCTGGCCGCGTCTGCTGCGCTCGCTGTATCCCATTGGGGGAGTGGTGTTCGACGGGGATCGTGCCCCGGCCACCGGTGCCGAGGTTCGCGATTACCACACCGACATCAAGGGGGTCGACGAACAGGGCCGTCGCTACCACGCGCTCAATCCTGATGTCTTCTATTGGGCGCACTCCACGTTCTTCATGGGCACAATTCATGTGGCCGAACGCTTCTGCGGCGGGATCACCGAGGAGCAGAAGCGGCAGCTGTTCGACGAACACGTCGAGTGGTATCGCATGTACGGCATGAGCATGCGGCCGGTGCCGGGCTCCTGGGAGGAATTCCAGGCCTACTGGGACCACATGTGCCGCAACGTGCTCGAGAACAACTGGGCGGCCCGGGCCGTGCTCGATCTGACCGAGTTGCCGAAACCTCCATTCGCGCAATGGATTCCGGATCCGCTGTGGGCCGCGCAACGCAAACTGTTGGCGCCGTTCTTCGTCTGGGTGACGGTGGGCCTGTACGACCAACCGGTGCGGGAGCTGATGGGCTACCGGTGGTCGCGCCGCGACGAGTGGCTGCACCGGCGCTTCGGCGACGTCGTCCGTGGTGTGTTCGCCCTGGTGCCCAGCAGATTTCGCAAACATCCCCGCGCCCGGGCCGGCTTGGACCGCGCCAGCGGGCGCATCCCGCTCGATACGCCACTGGTGCAAACCCCGGCACGCAACCTGCCGCCCGAAGACGAGCGCGGCAACCCCAAGCATTACTGCCCGATGATCTCCTGAGCCGCCGAAGCGCCGATCGGGTTATGCGTGGGAGTGACCGTGAACTTCTTCCAGGCCCGCCTGGTGCACGTGCTGATGGGTGTGTTCGGTCCCGTCCTCGTGAGCATGTGAGTGTTCGTGCTCGACGTGGTCATGCTCGTGGGTCGTGTGCGCATGGGCGTGCGTCACGTCGCCGTGCTGGTGTTCGTGCGCGTGTGGCGCCTCGTGGTTGTGCTGTTCGCTCATTGGTGTTCTCTCCTTTGTGAAATGCCTTGCGGCTATTGCTCGCTCAGCGCGCCGCGCGTCCGGTTCGACGGGCGAGACGACTGACCGACGGCCTTGAGCCCACTGTCGTCGCGGTGGTGACCGGGCACGCCGGGGCCGGCGTGCTCGGCGTTGTAGACCGCATCGATGACGAGCTGACGGACGTGATCGTTCTCCAGGCTGTAGAAGATCGTCGTGCCCTCCCGGCGGGTGCGAACCAGCCGGGCCATCCGCAACTTCGCGAGATGCTGGGAAACCGACGGCGCCGGCTTGCCCACGTGCTCGGCGAGTTCGTTCACCGCCATCTCGCGGTCGGTCAACGTCCAGAGCACTTGCACGCGAGTGGCATCGGCCAGCATCCGGAACACCTCCACGACCAGGTTGGCCTGGTCGTCAGGCAGCCGGCCTGTGCTGTTATCTGCATGCATACGCAAATACTAGCGAATGCGCGTCCCGCTGCCAAGCACGGGGCTCAGCCCGGCGGAACGACCGTCGCGCGGCGGCCGCCGTTGCGCTCGTTCCATAGCCGGTAGACATCTACGGCGTCATCTCTGGGGTCGTATCGCATCGGCAGGCGTCGCTGGTCCCATTCCTTCGCGAATTCGTCGTAGAAGGTCGACAACTCGAAGTATTTGCGGTCATCGGTGTAGTACCGCTCGTAACTGTCCCGGGTGGTCAGGAAGACGACCTCCTTGGGTGAGCAGTAGTACAGCGATCCCAGACACATCGGGCACGGATGGGCCAGCACATAGATGGTGGCGTCGACGAGATGTTCGGTGGCCAACTTCATGCAGGCCTCGCGGATCGCCAGGATCTCGGCGTGGGCGGTGGGGTCGTTCGTCTGGGCCACCTTGTTGGCGCTCTCGGCGAGCACCGCACCGTCCTGGACGATCACCGTCGCGAACGGGCGGCCACCCTCGGTCACGTTGCGGCGAGCCAGGTCGATCGTCCGCTGCGCGAAATCGGTCATCGGGTCCTCCGGCGTAGAACGGGGAGCAGATAACTCGGAGAGTAGTCCGGCGGGCCGTGACACGATCCTGTGATAGTAACTAGGTTGTCTATGTTTTTCGGACCCGGTCTGAGGGGGCATCATGGCGCGCACCGAACGTGATCGCTGGGATCTTGCGACGAGCGTCGGCGCGACCGCGACCATGGTGGCCGCGCAGCGGGCACTGTCTTCCGACGCGAAGCTGATCGACGACCCGTATGCCGCTCCGCTGGTGCGGGCGGTCGGGATCGACGTCTACGTCCGGCTGGTGAACGGCGAAATCGCGGCCGGCGGGCAAACGGAGTTCGATCCGCAGCGAATGGCGCGGGGGATGGCATGCCGAACCCGGTTCTACGATCAGTTCTTTCTCGACGCGACCCGCAGCGGCATCGGCCAGGTGGTGATCCTCGCGTCGGGCCTCGATTCCCGCGCCTACCGGCTGCCCTGGCCGGCGGGGACGGTCGTCTACGAGGTCGACATGCCCGAGGTGATCGAGTTCAAGACCCTCACCCTGGGCGACCTGGGAGCCGAACCGACCGCCGAGCGGCGCACCGTCGCCATCGACCTGCGCGACGATTGGGCCTCGGCTCTGCAGGCGGCCGGATTCGATCCGCAGCAGCGTTCGGCGTGGAGTGCCGAAGGCCTGGTGGTCTACCTGCCGGACGAGGCTCAAGACGCGCTGTTCGACAACATCACGACGCTGAGCGCGCCCGGCAGCCGTCTCGCCTTCGAATTCGTGCCTGACACTGCCGTTTTCGCCGACCCGCGGTGGCGCGCCCACCACGACCGGATGAGCGAACTCGGGTTCGAGATCGACTTCAACGACCTCGTCTACCACGGACAGCGCAGCCACATCGTCGATCACCTGAGGCAGCGCGGCTGGCAGACGTCGTCGAAGACCATTGCGGAGCTGCATGCGGCCAACGGATTCGCCTATGCCGACGACGACGTCGCCGCGGCCTTCGCCGATGTGACCTACAGCAGCGCGGTGCTCGGGCGATGAGCCGTCCTCCGGGCGCGCACCGCCCGGGCCGTGCGCGCTTTGGTGCCCCCACCAGGGCTCGAACCTGGGACCTGCGGATTAAAAGTCCGTAGCTCTACCAACTGAGCTATAGGGGCCGCGGAGATTCAGGATACTTGGACCGAAAACGAGGCTCGTTTGAGGATTGGGCACACCGTGACCTAAGCTGACGTGGCTCCCAACGAAACCACGTTGCGAGTACCCCGGAGTGATTCGGTTCTGGCCCCCATCGTCTAGTGGCCTAGGACGCCGCCCTTTCACGGCGGTAGCACGGGTTCGAATCCCGTTGGGGGTACGCGACGCGGTGACGCGGAGCAGCAGCAAGGCCCTGTGGCGCAGTTGGTTAGCGCGCCGCCCTGTCACGGCGGAGGTCGCGGGTTCGAGTCCCGTCAGGGTCGCCAAGCGCGGCGAGGCACTCGCTGCCCTCCGGCCAGGTAGCTCAGTCGGTACGAGCGTCCGCCTGAAAAGCGGAAGGTCGGCGGTTCGATCCCGCCCCTGGCCACCAGTCTTGAGCTGCACGGACGCGGTGATGGCACTCTATGGATGGTTCGGTGTGTCCGGTTCCTGTCCGTTCGCCCGGTTTTTGGCGACGTCCTGAAGCCGGTCGAGATTCGTGGCTACGTGGTCGAGTTCGTCTGAATAGAGGTCGCTGTAGATGTTCGCGGTGACGGTCGGCGTCGAGTGCCCCATCGTCTTCTGGACGTAGCGGAGGTCGGCGCCGGAGGCCCGGGCCAGGCTGGCGTAGGTGTGGCGCAGGTCGTGAATCGTCAGCGGCACCAGTCCGGTTTTCTTTAGGGCTTCGTTCCAGTCGGTATGCCGGCGCCAGTTGTTTGATCTGAGGAACCCGCCATTTGGCGAGGTGATTGCATGTTCTGTGGGCGCGCGATTATCGATCCTTGGTTTGAGCGCGTCGATGACGATTTGGGGGAGTGGGACGGTTCGGGCGGCGGCGCGAGTTTTTGGCGGCCCGACGATGATCCGGCCTTCCACTTCTGGCGCGGCCTGGCGGACATAGAGCCGACGCGCAGTTAGGTCGATGTCGCCGACCCGCAGGCCGACGAGTTCGGACCAGCGCAGGCCGGTGAAGGCGAGGATGATCACCACGTCGCCGTGGTCGCCGCATGCGGCTGCCAGGGCGGCGACTTCGGTGGCGGTCAGATAGCGGTGGCGTTCTCGGGTGGGTATCCGCCCGGATGACACCCCGTCAGCCGGGTTGCTGTGGATTCGACCGTCCTCGCGCGCCATGTCGAGAATCGACCGCAGCAGCCGCAGCGTGGCGAGTTTGGCCCAGGGACCGACGGTCATGGAATCGATGAATTGCTGTATATCCTTTCGGCTGATTTCATCAACCGGGACGTGGCCGAAACGCGGACTGATGCGTAGTTCCCAATGCTGGGTGTAGCCGCTCCAGGTCTTGGGCGACACTGCGGGGCGTTTCAACGCGCTGTATTGCGTCCAGACAGCGGCGAGTTTGGCCCGGCCAAGTCGGGGGTCGAAGCGTCTGGCGCCGATCGCCGCTTCGCCATCCCGGTCGGCCTTGAATGCCCGCGCTTCTCGCAAGGTGGCGAACGTCGACGACGTCTCAGCCCATCCCGACGGGGAGTCTGAATCACGCACCAGGTAGCGCACTTGATAGCGCGGCAGACCGGCCGAATTGATCCGCTTTCGGATACCGCGCGGGACCGATCCGGCCACTTAGCGACGCACCTTACGAAGCCATGCGCGGACTTCAGCTGCGTCCCAACGTCTTACGCGATCAGATAGCGTGTAGCAGGGCGGTCCCACGTCTGCGCCGTGTTCGCGCAATGCGCCCCATCGACTCACCGTCGCAGCGGACACGCCAAGCAGCTCGGCCACCTGCTCCGCTGTTAGAAGCTCTGGAAAGGTCGCTGTCGCGGTGGCGCTGGTTTTGATGCCGAGGGTTGTCATGCCGATGTCCTCAGTTCTCTGCTGAACCAGCGCGACTTGAGCTTGTAGGCCCGTATTCTTGTGCGACAGAACGGATTAGCGAATCGGGCCAGAAGTCGGCGCGTACTCGCATCGTTGACCCGTCTTCGGCGATGACGTATCCGGTACCAGGCTCATTTGGGTTGATCCGATGCGCGGGGGCGGCGTCGGCGAGGCCGTCACCCAAGACCATGGCGACTTCGTCGCGTGAGCGCAGCCGCAGTGCGACGGTTTGGGTGAACAACCCGCGCATGGGCAGAATCTCCTTGCGAGGGTCCTGCATGAATGCGGCGACCACGATGCCTACAGCCCTACCCTTTGTCAGGATGCGTGAGAGTGAGCCCGCAACTTGCTTCCTCAGTGCCGCGTCCGTCATGTATGCGGTCAAGCCCGCGAATTCATCGATGAGCAGCACGACGAGCGGTTCGGCGGTGCTCGGTGTGTGCGAACGCGCTCGGCCGGCCATCCTGCGACCGCGGCTGTCTAGTAGCTCCTCCAAGTTGGTCAGCAGTCTCGCGGCGTTGGCCTCGGTCGTCGCAATGCCGCTGAATAGTGCAGACCCGACTGACACTTCGATCCCGTACTTGAGATCCACGGCGAACAGCCGCACGGTTCCCGCCTTGATGGCTGGGCCTAATCCGCCTGCAATGCCCCAAAAAACGGAGCCCTTGCCCGCACCCGAGCACCCAACAGTGAGGGTGTGCAGGCCGGCGACGCGCAGAGTCCATGCCGACCCATTCTCACGCCGGCCGACCTCGACGCCCGTCGGCTCGACGCTGGTTGGGAATGCAGCGGTCTCTGCCTCTGAAAGGCATTGTTTCATAACGAATTCCACGCGAACCGTGCCGGGGCCGATCAGTGTCGAGCGGGCGGAATGCGCCCCGACAGCGTCACGAATTGCGGGGACCGCGTTTTCGAGGTCGTCCACCGTCTGGCCGGTCCGTGTTCGGACTGTCATCCGTAGGCAGTCGCCGAACATGCTCACCCCGAGAAGGCGAGGATGAGTCCAAACTGTCCTCGTCCTGCTCTTGCCCTGTGCGTCCGTGCGTGTGACGTGCTCGGGAGTCGACAACCCGCAGGCCTTGGCAACCCGTGGCCAGGAGATCGATGCCCAGATCAGCCATCGGGCCCGACATGCTGGTGTTGCAACATAACGCCCAAATGTGGCGGGGGAACGCACTCTCCAAACGACGAGCGAAACGGCGACCACGCCGATCACCGCAATGAGCCACATGGCGCCGACCGCCAGCAGGTGCGTGAGGTCAAAGAAGTCGATGCCGGCGTCGGGATCTGGAATCGAATACGGATCGCTAGGTACTACGGGGTCGTACGGACTCATGCTGACACCCGGTCTCCCGCTGAGGACCCCGCCTTGCCGGTGTCCGCAGTCATACCCGAGGCCCGAAACGACCACGCGATGCGGCCGGATTCGCTCGAACGGTCTACGTACGGCAATATGTATAGTTCCTCGAAAATCACTGGTGTGAAGGGCATTCCGGCAGTGTTCGGTGGGCACACAGGCTGCTTGGGCGTTGCGAACTTGACGGTGAGAGTGCGCGCTCGCTTACTAGCTGTCGGGTCGCCGTCGAGGACTTCGACCTGCCACAACGGAGCGCCTGATTCTCGATCAGTCGCCTGGACCTTGTTGTCCTTCGTCGACCGCTCGTAATCGATCACCGCCGTCACGTCGGACACCACAAACGCTTTGCGTGGGAAAACCTGCTGGTGTGACACCTTGAGCCATTTCGGCACAGACATTTGTCGACCTTTCATGAGAACTGCTCTAGACAAGTTGAGGTTACATAGTCGTCTAGAGGAGTGCAACGGTCGACGCCCAGTTGATCGAAGACTTTGGGCTCAGCGGGCCGGGAACTCGTATTCGAGCAGGTAGGCGGAAGCAACTTTCACCGTGTCGCAGACCTCAACCGCCACGTCATTCGCGTCATATGCGGTTCGCAGCACTGTCAATACGGGAACGCCTGGTTCGAGTTCCAGTTGCCGCCGTTCTTCGGGAGTGGGCATTCGGGCTGCGACCTCCTCGGTGAAGTGACCGAGTACGTGGCCATTCTCTTCCAGTCGGGCGTAGATGCCCCCGGGCCCAGTGTCCACCTGCTCGATCCTCGTGCCTTCGGCGAAAGCAGCCGGGATGAAGGAGACCGCCGTTTCAACCGGTCGGCCATTCGCCAGGTAGCGGCGCGATCGCACGACGATGTCATCGTCCGGTGATAATCGAAGTCGTTCCGCTACAAACGAATTCGGCTTCTCGCGGCTCACCGCAATATTGTCGACTTGCGGCGAGTAACCCGATTTCTCGGCCTCGACGGTAAACGCCGCCTTGCCTGCCGCGCGATGCTGTCGCGCGAATCGATCCGACGCGAGCCGGCGGATGGGGGGCGTCGGGCGAATAAACACCCCGCGGCCATGCTGCGAGACGACCAGTCCCTCGGAACGAAGCTCCTGCACAGCTTGTCTTACCGTCATGCGTGCCACACCGAAATGCTCGATAAGTTCCGTCTCAGACGGCAGTCGTTCCCCGGGAGCTAGCCGGTTGGAACGGATCGCTTCTCGCAACATGCCCGCGATCTGCCGATATGGCGGCTTGTCATCGGCTCTGTCGATTTGTCCAAGTTGCAGCACCCGCTGGCCTTCCATCACATGTCTAGACGACTAGTCTAGGAAGCCAGTCAACCCGTGTCTCTTCTGCCGGCATCGAACAAGGAGGACCCCAGAAATGGCAACCTCGCCTAAGCACTCGGTCAGTGTCGCCGGCATCGTAGTGCGTGACGATGATCGCGTTCTCGTGATCAGGCGGGACGACAACGGCCACTGGGAAGCCCCTGGTGGTGTACTCGAACTAGGCGAATCTTTTGAGGACGGTGTTCGGCGCGAAGTCCTTGAGGAAACCGGATTGACGGTGAAGGTAGAACGTCTCACCGGCGTTTACAAGAACCTGACCCATGGGATTGTCGCTCTGGTCTACCGCTGCCATCCGGCCGATGGGGACACTCACCCCACTGCGGAAGCCCGCGAGGTTCGTTGGATGACAAGGGAGGAAGTTCAGTCAGCGATGAATCCTGCATTCGCGGTGCGTGTACTGGACGCGTTCGACGAAGAAACTCATTCGCGGGTCCATGACGGCGTCAACCTCGTGTCGGGCTGCTAGGGGTCCACTACACGCTGTCCGGATGTAATCCGAACAGTGCTTGATAGAACACTGCTCGCTTTGGGGGCGCTGGCTCGACCTCGCCCGGACGAGCCTGCACGCATCCCAGGAACGCACTAGACGACGGCGCATTCGCCGGTTTGTTCCGGACGATAAGTTTCGTGAACGCTTCGATGTACTCGAGCGCCGCTCGGATGAGGGTGAAACCGGTTGTCGCAAGGTCGGCCACCATTGACGAACCGGTAAAGGGCGAAACAGGTTCGGTCTGCCACACTCCCAGCGCGTCGTAGTGGTGCTGAGTCATCTCATTGTCGGCACCGAGGGCTAACTCGGGAATCACACTGAGATTCAGCGCCACGTTCATCGTGTTGCCGTAGCTGCGGCCAGGGTGGGTGTCGACGGCAAGAACGCCATCGTGGATGTGATTCCTCAACTGCTTGCAGAGCCACGCATACACCCGCAGGCGCGTCACGTCACCCAAAAGTGACTGGTCGTACTGCGTTCGCACTTCCTTGTCGATGAAGGTCCGCGAGTCGAGTGATCCCCGAGCCTTTTTCCGATCAACTGACGGGTCGACCATCGCTTGGTAAGCACGCCCGAAAATATCGAAAACTGCTGCAAGATAGAGTAATTCACGGTCAAAAGCTTCAGCGGTAGCCTCGGCAACATCTTCGTTCCGCTTCCCGTCCAGCGGGTTCGACAGCGCGGCCAGCAGATCGTCGAACGCGCGCGCTGCACGTCTCAGGCGGATGCGAACCGACGTGAATGCCTCTGCGGCCTCAGGTCCACCTTTAGCGGCAGCCGCAAACATTGAAGCGGCATCGAAGTATGGCAATCCGCTGACCGTGCCCCAGTCGTAAAGATTGACGATGGTCGCAGTCGACTCCGTCGTCTCCCAGCTTCCGCCACCCACCAACATGCCGCGCTCGACCGTCACAACCGGATTGCTAGTCACCCGCAAGTAGTGACCGATGAGTGGTACAGCCGCGTCGGGTGTCACGCTGACGACCACATCGTTGTCGGCGACATCTGTTCGTCCCGCAGTGGGGGCGGTGGTGACGATGGCATCGATGCCAACAGCCCCGGCGGCGGCAGCATAGGCAGCTGCACGATGTCGCTGATCGAGCGTCAACGGGGGGAGGCCGTCCGGCGCATCGTGCTCATCGAGCTGCTGGTACGCGGCGAAGAACCGAGCCTTGGACCAGGCACGGTAGCTCTCGCCACGAGCGGTGCTGACGGAGAACTCGGCCGCGTCGCAGAACTTGCCTGCGTCAGCTACGTTCGTGAAATTGACGGTGTGGCAAGGCGGTTCATCGAGCAACTCGGTCCACCCGCTCGGAGCTTCCGTTGCCGCCGGGATCAATAGGTGCACCTCGATCTCGTCGCGCGTCAGGAACCCGGTGATGTAGCCCTCCTCCGGCGGCTCCGCGATGGTCCCGACATCAATGCCCAGCCGCACCGGGCGCGTTGCCGGCCTCAATGGGTACAGAGGCTCCAACTTCGAGTCTCTCGTCGGCGGCCGAACGTAGCGCATGAAGCGCCAGTTGGGCCGGCCGGATGGGATGGTGATCGCCATATTGGGATGGTCGCACTTGGGGATGACAACTCAGATCGGTCCGTAGTGTTCGCATTCCGACGACTGCATGCATACGGCAGGTCAACCGACCGCAGCCACACCAGAGCCGCACGGCAGGGGAGGCGCGCGAGCGCATTGATCGAGGTTTGCAGCGCATTCTTGATGCATGGAACGCCCGCGATAGCGCATAGGAATACTAATAGTATCGTTGCGCTACTATCGGTAGCATAGATGGGACTCACCGACGCGTCGAAGGGGGCGGTTATGCACACGCAATGGATTGAGCAATGCACCGTTCAGCGAGTCTCGCTGCACGAAGGGCTCATACTCGACCTCGACGGTTACAACGAATTGGTGATTTCCCGACCGCTGCGACTGACCCTCCCGCCGGCAGGAGCCTGGCCGTCGGATGAAGTG
This sequence comes from Mycobacterium sp. NGS58, assembly GCF_059812385.1. NCBI lineage: Bacteria > Bacillati > Actinomycetota > Actinomycetes > Mycobacteriales > Mycobacteriaceae > Mycobacterium > Mycobacterium sp. NGS58. The sequence continues at coordinate 104,533 of NZ_JCALCO010000017.1, forward strand.
TTGATCGACCCCATCAACCTTTCGCCCGAGGAGCGGCCACTGTTGGACCTTGCCGGAGCGATCTGCACGCGCGCCTGGTGCGACGACGACGGGGCCTTACATCTCTGTTTCTCCCCCGGCCACCGCATCGACGTCGACCCGGATGTAGCGGCGACCTCGTGGGAACTCTATGGCAAGTGTCACGGATACGTGGCGTGTCTGCCGCGAGGTCGCGTCCGAGCGATTCGGCACGACCTTCCTGTCGACGAGAATGACTCAGACGCAACACAACCCAAAGCCATGGCACATCAGTAGCCCGGGTGGCTGAAGACTCGCTGGATGCTTATGTCAGGGTCCTCATGGCGCGGTCGAGGAAGTCGGTAACCGCGGCGGTGAACGCGTCGTTGTTGTCGCCGGCAACCATGTGACCGGTGCCGGTGACGTCCGTCGTTTCGGCGTGCCTGACGAGCTGGCGGAATTCGCTGACGGTTTCCTGGGAGACTACGTCTGAAAGTGCCCCGCGTACCAACAGCGTTGGGGCCGTGATTCGACGTGCTCCTTCGGCGAGGAATCCGCTGATGGCGTCGAACTCCTCGCTGCCCGTCATGAGATTGCCTTGGAGGACATCGAAGTTGGAGCTGATGAAGGCCGGGTCCCAGCGCCAGATCCATCGGCCATCGCTACGTTGGCGCAGAACCTTGTGCAGGCCGTCGAGATTTTCGGGTCGCGCGCGGCGTGGGTTGTATTCGGCGATGACATCGGCGGCATCATTGAGCGTGCCGAATCCGTCGGGGTGTCCGGCCATGAATGACAGGATGCGACGGGCCCCATGAAATTCCATTCGCGGGGTGATGTCGACCAGGACAACGGCTGCCCAGAGGTCGGGTGGGGCCAGCAGATGGGTAGCGAGGATGATCAGCCCACCCAGCGACGCGCCGACGACGGCGGGGGGACTGTCGGCGCTGACGTGTCCTCGTACCGAGATCAGATCGGACACAAACCGTTCGATGTCATATTGTCCGCTCGGGTCCCAGTCGCTGTCGCCGTGACCTCGTGTGTCGTAGGCGACGACGGTGTAGCCGTGGGAATAGAGTCGACGGGCGGTGGTGGCCCACGCGTGACGGTTCTGGCCGCCGCCATGGAGCAGCAACACGACGGGGTGAGTCGCGGCGTGCCGGTAGCAATCGGCCACGAGAGTGATCCCGTCGCTGGTGCGGATGCGCTCTCGGCCAATTGTCATGTGGTCCGGTGTGGTCGGCCGTTGTGAGTCGAGGATTTCCGTTGCGGCCACCAGCTGGCCTCGCGCAGGAGCGTAGCGATCGCGGGCACCGTGAGGGTGCGAACGACGAAGGTGTCGAGTAGTAGGCCGCAGCCGACGATGAATCCGACTTGGATCATGATTCCGACAGAGCCGACCATCAGGCCGAACATACTCGCGGCGAAGATGAGCCCGGCTGAGGTGATGACTGAACCGGTGTTTGCGACCGTGCGTAGCACGCCGACGCGAATGTTGTGAGCGGATTCTTCGCGTAACCGCGAGATCAGCAGCATGTTGTAGTCGGCGCCGACGGCGACCAGGATGATGAACGCCACAAGCGGTACGGGCCAGGCGATTTCCTTACCCAGGCCGTATTGGAAGACGAGCGTCCCAATGCCCAGTGCCGCGCCATAGTTGAGTACGACCGTACCGAGGAGGTAGAGCGGGGCCAGCAAGGCACGCAGGAGAAGGACAAGGATCACTCCGACGATGACGAGCGTGGCGATCGCCAGCAGATGAAAGTCGGCCGACAGCAGGCGCTGAATATCGGAGTTGACGGCGGGGAAACCGGCCATCGATATCGTGGCGTTGGCCAGGGAGGTGTTCGGGCGTGCGGCCCCGGCAACTTCGGTGATTTTCTGAGCGAGATCCATCGCTTGGCTGCTGTAGGGGTTGTAGCTCGATTCGATCGCGAAGCGGGCGGTCTTGCCATCGGCCGACATAAAATGTTTTGCCACATCGGCGAACTGGCGATTCTCGAAGGTGTTGGCGGGCAGGTAAAAGCCGCTGGCGTTGTCCGAACCGGCGCTGGACCGCGCGGAATTTTGTAATTGGGTGGCGACCTGACTCATGCCGGACAACATTTCGATGTTGCTGTCGGCAAGGGTGTGCACGCCGGTGGCCAGGGCTTGTGCACCCGACGCGAGCTGGCTGATGCCGTTTTGGAGGCGGCGGATATTGCCGGCCATGTCGGCGGGATCGCCGAGTGCTCCGAAAGCCTTGTTCAGCGAGGTGACCGTGCTCTGCAGATCTGCTACGGTGCCCGCCGCATTGTCGCTGCCCGGCTGGTACATGTCGCCCAGGTTGGCGAGCTGGCTGAAAAAGCCGCCATCGCGCAAGGTCACCAGAATCTGCACCTGATCGCGGATCTGGGCACACTCGGGTGTGGTGGCACACCACGGGGAGGTGTTGAGCGCACCAACCAGCGGATCGATCGTGGCGATCGCGTTTTGGGCTTGTTGAGCTTCTTGACGCAGTCCCGGCCCGGTTCGGATCGCTTGATCGATGGTTGGTGTGGTAGCCGAAAGTTGCTGCAGCAGAGGGCGAAAGTGTTGAAATTGCGATCCGCTGGACTGGGCTTGGGTAAGGACCGCGGTCAGCGGTGTCAATGCCGTGCGCAGGGTGGTGTCAAGTTGCGCCAGGCCGCCGGCGAGTTGGTCGGCGCCACTGGTGAGTTTGGCCAGGTCGTCCTTATGGGCGTCTCCCTTGGCGACCGCGCCGGCCATCTTGTTGCCGATCTGGCCGTTTTGCCACGAGAGCTGTGCCTGATCGAGGCGTGCACCGGTGGGCCGAGTGACACCGGAAACCTTGGTGACGCCCGGCAATTGCGACACTCGAGACGCCATTTCATCTAGGTCGGCTAGGCCTTTACTGGTGCGCATATCTGTGGGTGATTCGACGACCATGAACTGTGTGATGACGATATCTTTGCGGAAATGCCTATCCAGCAAGCGATAGCCCTCATTGCTGGTGGTCGTCGCCGGCTGTCCTTGCCGATCGTCGTAGCTGATGTGCATAGTCAGCGCGACAGCCGCGAGGCCTAATACAAGTGCCAGGCTGGCGGCCAGCAGTGGGGCGGGTCGGCGGACCACGGCCACGGCGATCCAGTTCCAGTATCGGCGCGTGCGGTCAGCTTTGGGTTCGCCAATGCCATGTTTCGCGGCAAGCGCCAATACCGGAGGAAACAACGTTACTGTAGCTGCGACTCCGACAAAGACAGCGATCGCGCACGCCGGGCCTAATGCGCTAAATACGCTCAGCTTCGCAAAGACCAAGGATAGAAACGCAAACGCCACAGTCGCGGCGGAAGCCATGATCACCCGCCCGATGGTGGCGGTTGCGTTAATCACAGCCAGGTCAGCCGAAATCATCTGGCGGCGCTGCTCGTGATACCGGCTGATCAGAAACACGGAATAATCGGTGCCGGCACCCAACAAGATGGCAGTCATGAACGCAATCGTGAATTGCGACACCGGCATTCCTGATTCGCCCAGCGCCGAGAGCACCCCGCGCCCGACCGCCAGGCTCACACCGATCACGAGCAATGGCAGCAACGCGGTAACTAGTGACCGATAGATGACCAGCAAAATCACCGCGATCAGACCGGCTGTCACGATGGAGATGCCAATCAAATCCTGCTCAGCCGAATCGATTAGATCGCTGAATGTCGCGGGAGGTCCGGTTACACGAACGATCGTGGACGTACCGCTAAACGACTCGGCGACAATAGCGCGCACCGCCCGAACGGATTCCGCCGCTCTAGGATCGCCGAGCGTGCCAGCTACCCCGACCGGCACATACCACGCCTTGCCATCCTGGCTCATCGCCTGACCCGCAGTAACGGGGTCGGCTAACAGATCCTGAACCAGTCGCACGTGCTGGGAGTCGGCACGCAACCGCGAAACCATCGTTTTGTAGCGCTGACGCACCGGCGCAGTCAGGCCCGTCGGGTCCTCGAATGCAACAAAGACGGTGGTCTTGGACCCCTGCTCGCCGAATGCCGTGCCCATCCGGTCAACCGTCTGCAGCGATGGAGCATCAGGGGGGACCAGATTCACCGACTGCTGTTTCACAACGGTTTCCAGCTGGGGGAACAGCATCGCCAGGACGCCGGCGGTCACCACCCACGCCCCGATGACCAGCACCTTATGTCGGATGCTGAACCCCGCCAGGCGAGCTAGTCGATCACTGTATGCGCCCTCGCCCGCCGCGACCTTGCGAAGTTGCTCCCGAACTGGGCGACTCAGCGTCGCCACCCCCGAGGAAACCCACCCGTTGTCCGCCATCCCCCACCTCCGTTATCCCAAAAGAAACTAACGGTGTCGGAACAGTACCGCTAGTACCCTTTCGCTTCGTCGCCGAAACCGCGACAGGCGTGCACCCGTCGACCGCTACCGCACTACTCACCTGGATTGGCCCGAGAGCACCCCGCAGGCGACGGACCAGCATTTCGCGCCTGGCGCGACGTGCCCCTCGGCGCGCAGGTTGATTGACCGTGACGACGCACCGTCGCCGAAATTCTGAAAGGTTCATGAACGCCGCAGACGAAAAGCCAGCCGGGAAGTTAGCCTGGTGGGATCGTCGTGCACGTGGTTGTACATTTCCCGGTTCATCAAATTGTCGTCCAGGTATGAGCAGTAGCGAGGCGGGTAATGCCGAGGACGAACGCGGTCTTGGTCCGGCGGCGTTCGGTGGATGTCACTGGTAATGGTGCGGCCGCTGAGCCTGAAACCGCGAGCCGCACTCATCCACACTTGGGTCCTGGTTAGCGCAAGCAGCGCATTCATCGCAGAACGCCATCCTCGGCGTGTGCGAGTCCCTGCCGCACAAGTTGGGAGGGTTCGTGGGATGGCCTCATGAACCGACATGCCAGCCGTGCATTGGTGGCCTTTTGGACCACGGGTTGTTCGAGCCGTTGCCTGATCACGAATCCCCCTACTACGCACAAACCCCTACGAATAACTGTACTATTGGTAGCGCTATGCTACCAACAGTAGCGTTAGTTGGGTAGTGGCTGGATCAATCGCCAATGCAGATGCGATTCGGTGCGGGCCAGGTATGCGTAGGGTTTACGGTGACCATATGGAGCGCGACGGTTTTGACATGCCGGTCGACGACGATGTCGATCCGCGCCTGGTGCGCTCCCGGACCCGGCTATTAGATGCAGCCACCAAACTCCTCAGCGCCGGCGGGATTGAAGCCGTCACCATAGACGCGGTCACCAAGGCCTCTAAAGTTGCGCGCACGACCCTCTATCGCCACTTCAGCAGCTCCACTCAACTACTGGCCGCCACATTTGAACGGCTGCTGCCGCAGGTTCACCTTCCGCCGGCGACGGGATCGTTGCGCGACCAACTCATCGAACTGTTGAGCCGACAGGCCACGCTGTTCCAGGAGGCGCCGCTGCACGTCACCACACTGGCTTGGGTCGCGCTTGGCCCAACATCAAACAGCACTCAGGAGACCTACGATCGGCACGCGCTGCGGACCCGGATCATCGAGCAGTATCGCCAGCCGTTCGATCTACTTTTGCAAAGCCCCGAAGCCTGCGCCGACCTCGATGAATTCGACCCCGAGCTGATCCTGTGCCAACTCGTGGGGCCGGTCGCCTTCGCGCGCCTCACCGGGCTGCGTGCCATCGATCGTCAAGACTGTGAGCGCATCGTCGATGACTTCCTCGCCGCGCACCGCCGCAAGGTCGACGAGCCCGCATCGTAGTGATCCCGCTCCGCGGGAATGGCGCCGCCCCAGCCGCTCTGCCTGACGCGCAGTTCGGCTAATTTGCCGACCACGAGATAGGCAAAGACATATAGCCCCGGATGAGGCCCGACCGCAGGCGCTGCGCGTTCTCTAGGTCGACTTCCCAGTTGGGCACTCGGGCCAGCAGGGCGCGCAACGCTATCCGGGCCTCCATCCGCGCTAATGACGCACCGAGACAGAAGTGGATACCTCGGCCGAACGCCACTTGATGTTCGGGTTTGCGCCCGATATCGAACACGTCGGGATCAGCAAACACTCGTTCGTCACGGTTAGCCGAGCCGAACAACAGCAGCACTGAATCACCGACGGACATCGTGACGCCATGCAGCGTGACGTCGCGGGTCAGAGTTCGTGAAAGTCCTTGCACCGGTGAGTCATACCGGAGGAGCTCCTCAACTGCGGGACCAAGCAAGTTGTCATCGGCGACTAGTCGTCGGCGAATGTCGGGATCGCTCGCAAGCACTACTGCGGCGTTGCTGAGCAGGTTCGAGGTGGTCTCATGGCCTGCGATGAGCAGCAACAGGCAAAAGCCAAGGAGGTCCTCGTCAGTAAGACGCTTTCCGTCGATCTCGGCGGACACCAAGGCCGACATCAAGTCGCCGCGCGGTTCGCGTCGACGCTCGGCGAGGAAGTCGGTGAAGTAGGCATAGACGGCCGCAGCCGCGGCCAGCCCCTCGCCCATCTCACCGCGCGCCGGATTGGACTGGACCATCGTGGTTGACCACTGCCGAAACTGTGCGCGGTCCTCGCGAGGAATGCCGAGCAAATCAGCGATCACCATGGCCGGCAGGACGGCGGCAAAGTCGGCGGCAAAGTCAACCGACCCTGCGCCCCGGTCAAGGCAATCTGATAAATCCTCCGCCAGGTCCTCAATCCCACTACTTAACGCCGCGATGCGCCGCGGGGTGAACGCCTTGCTTACCAACGCGCGCAGCTGATCGTGTCGCGGGGGATCCATCAAAATCATCATGGGCAAGAACGATGCGTGGAAATCTGAGCCCGGTGGAGTTGGAAATATGCCGTCCACGGATGAGTAGGTGTGATGGTCAAGCAGCGCGCTGACGACATCTTCGTGGCGACTGAAAACCCACGTGTTGGAATCGGCTGCGCGATACAGCGGGGCTTTGTCGCGCAGCTGCCGGTAGATGGGGTAGAGATCGTCCTGAATCGTCGCATCGAACGGGTCGTAGCGAAGTTGCACCGTCGTCATCTGAGCTCCTACCGCTGTGAATCTAATTATACGGCTGTCTAATCCAGTAGTTTAGACTGTAAGTCCAACCGAGAGGAGCGTCAATGCGCGAGGTTCCGCGAAAAATTGCCGACCGCCTGCCGCCGGCGGCGGCACTTTTCGCAGACCGCGGGCTCAACGACACCAAGATCGAAGACGTCGCCGCCACCACCGGCATCGCCAAGGCCACCCTTTACTACTACTTCGCCGGCAAAGAGGAAATACTCGCCTTCCTCCTCGAAGACGTCCTACAGCAAGTCGCGCACGAGGTCGCCGCAGTCGTGGAGGCAGAAGGCTCCGCCGCTCAGCGCCTGCACGCAGTCATCAGTGCCCAGCTGCGCGTGATGGCACAGAGACCCGCCGTCTGCCGCGCTCTCATCGGGGAACTGGGCCGCGCCGCCCGCATGCCCGTCATCGCCGACATGATCAGCGCCGCATACTTCGCACCCGTCGAGACGTTACTTCGCGCTGGCGCCGGCGACGGCTCACTCGTGACCCTCGACAACCCAGCAGTTGCCGCGATCGCGCTATTCGGTGCCGTCACGACCAGCGCACTGACCTACCTAGTGCTTGACGATGCGCTCGACGAAGATCGAATTGCCAGAACAATTCACGACCTCGTTTTTGTCGGTTTACGACCGCGCTAGCCGTCCCCCGCACCGCGTGGACGGTAGTGCGCAGCTGAGCATGGCCCGCGACTCGGACTATCCGGAGCATCCAGGCGACGCGGGGTCGTCGGAGTGAGCTACAGACAGCGCGTGACGCAGCGGATGAAGTACGGCTGGCCCACCCGTATGCACCGCCAGCCGCAGCTGCTCAATGACTGTGTGCACCTGACGTCGCTCTTCAGTGTCGGAAAGTCCGAATTCATAAAGCTCCCAACGATATTTATGATCCTCCAGCCGCAGGAGTAGCTCGTTGATCACGTTGTCCAGGTCCATCTGCTCAGCGGCCAATTCCTGATGATTCCTCGGCCGCTCACCATCCGGCAGGCGCGGCGACAGTTCGATGGTCACGTGCTAAGCGTATGTAGCCGGTTGCTGCAATGCGACGGTCAGAGGTGAATTGCGTTAGATCACTTACGGCCCGCGAGTTGTTCGTCGCGCACCGCCTTCGCCCGATCCGCCGATAACGCTGCCGCGAGCTGGGATGCGAACGCTGGTCCGTCGTTCACAAGGGCGTAGCCACCCGCGAAGCCGCCTTGGCGGCAGAGAAGTCGCCTCCGACAGACGTTGCGGTGGCGTACTTTGCCAGTCTTGGAGTTTGTTCGTTGAACTGCGACGCGGGTCATTCGCGGAACGAGTGCGGTGGGGAAGCAGTGGGTGCAATCGCTATGAATGGCCTGTGAGCGAGACCACCGACGGATGATCCTTCGGGCCGTCAGGTATGCGTCCTGGGCGATCTCAACGACTGCGGTTGCTCGTTCCAACCCGTGGACCCCCCAAAAGCGACCCGGTCCGCGGCCCGGCCGCCGCCAGGCCTCCGGAACGATGTGCTGGTATTCCTTGTCGCCCAATCTATTCGGTGATGAGTGCTTCGTGAAGTAGATCGCCAAGCGTTTGGGGTCGCAAGCACGCAATCCGTTGAGGCTGTCGATAGCCGTACCGGCGCGCAAGTGGCGTGTGCGTTGTTCAGGGTCGGGATGGGCGACGACTTCCGCCCATTCCTGCGACAACCATTCGCTGAACCTACGGCCTGATCGACCGACGGTATACGGGGGAGCCATCCATAGGTGAATGTGTGGTGCGCCGCGGCGTTGAAATTCCATCTTCCAGATGTAGCGCGCTGGTTCACCCCATTCGCGCTGAAATCGTTTGCGCCACAGCATCATATGTCGCTTTACGCTGGCTCCATCGGGTGCGACCGATTCCCAGTCGCCGGGGTAGGTCAGCGTGACCATCGCGGGTACCCGTCCGCTTTCCACCATCGGCGTGTAGTCCAGCTCGGCGAAGGTGCGGCACATCGCCGCACGCGACTTGCGGGACCATTCGGTGATCGCACGGCCCGACGGGTCAGGCACATCACGACCGGCCTTTATGCGGTCTACCTCGCCCGCTACGTCCTGCATGTGCTGGCCCACGGTCCGCTCAGATGCCTTCTCCGCGCGAACGGGATTGGTCCAGCCGAGACGGACGACGCCCGGGCCGATCGTGATCCGGAATCGCCCGCACTCAGGTTCGACATCCAGCCGGTCCCGTCCATGCGCCCATGGTTCGGCCGGTTCGAACAGCGCCGCTGCCGAGGCCACCATGTTGGGCCTCGGGAACCGCAGCCCCAAGGCATCCGAGGCCGACAGTTCCGCATCAACAATGCCGTCGACGGTGTCGCGGACACTTTTGGCGCATATAACAAGCCCGTTGGTCCCAGCCGGAACACGGTCTACGCCGCTCCCGCCGTCCGACCGACCGCTACCGCTCTCGCGCCCTGCGGCCTTGCCGGCCTCGGGCACTCGCGGTCTACCGGCGTCCGCCGCTCCGTCCGTGTTCCGGCTGGCCGTTCGGGTTGTGTCCGGCCGAAGGGTGAGTCGCTCCGCAATCGAGCTCGTTGAATGCGCGCTCGACCTCGTGATGCCGGGCATCGGGTACCTGCTCCCCGGGAGCCCCCAGCGCGCATCACTGAGTGACGGGCGATGAAGGGTCCCTTGTCGGGAGTGCTGTCACCGTGTCCGGTCTGTGTCCGATCGCCGGACGAGCAGCCTGCGTCAGACGCGCTCAGCGCGGCGTATTTGACGTATGGGAGTCATTAAACCGCAGGCCAGCGGCCGTTCCATCCACCTGAAAAGCGGAAGGTCGGCGGTTCGATCCCGCCCCTGGCCACCAAGGATCTCCGAGTTCTCGAAGCAGCGGCGTCAAACCACGTAGGGCGCAATCAGAGTGGTGGCACCGAGCACCAGCAGCCCGATCAAGAACGCGACGATGGTGAAGCCCATCACCTGACGGACATTGAGTTTGGCAATCGCAAGCAGTGGCAAGAGCCAGAACGGCTGGATCATGTTCGCGACTCCTTCGCCGACGGCGACGGACATGGACATCAACCCGAGGTAGGCCGGCGAGGTCTGACCGAGCGCCCGCGCCGAGTCGACCGCGATCGGGCCCTGCACTGCCCAGTGTCCGCCGCCGGACGGCACGAACAAGCTGATGATCAACGAGCCGATGAACGTGAGGAACGGCAGCGTGTACTGCGTCGCGCCGCTCACAAGCCCGTGCGCCAGCAGCGTCTGCAAGGGCGCGGCCTTGGTTTGCGTGGGCGCATAGCCGAGCAGCGCAACCAGACCCCCGTACAGCGGGTACTGCAGCAGCAGCGGACCAGACACCTTTGCGGCGCCGGTGAATGCCCGGATGAAGCGGATCGGCGTGCGGTGCAGCAGCGCACTCGTGATGGTGAACAACATGATCATCGAGGAGATGTTCAGCGCAAAGCCACTGAGCCAGAAGTAGGCAATGCCCGCGGCGAACACGACGACATTGAGGATCCACTGGTTTTCCAGCCATTCGGCAAACGATCGCTTGCCTTCGGTTTTGATCCCGGGCTGGTCCTCGTTCTCGAACACAGCGGGATCGGGAGCAAGGCGTTGTGCCGGCTGCATGCGCGAAATCGCAAGCGCGAGCAGCGTCAGCACGACGATCACCGACACCCAGCTGTAGGGCTCAAAGATGGTCAGCTTCAGCGGCACCGTGGCGCCAGTCATCTTGTGGATCACGTTGATTGGGCTGCCGTCGTCCGTGTTCGCCAGCGCGATCGACGACGAAAGTCCCTGTGTCCAGACGATGAAGCCCATGAACGCCGCCGCGATGAGGTAGCCGAAATGTGTGTCGGTGAAGCGCTTCGCGACCTGGCGGGCGATCAGCGCGCCCGCTACCAACCCCAGTCCCCAGTTGAGCAGCGAGAGTGCGGCAGCCACGCCAAAGCACAGCAGGGCTCCTTGCACCTGGTTCCTCGGCTTGCTCGCGATGTAGACGATGGCCCGCTTCAGCACCGGCGCCTCGGCGAGCGTGTAACCGGTCACGAGGATCAGAACCATCTGGAAGGCGAAAGTGAAGATGTTCTGCGATCCCCACACGCCCGCGTACCAGGCCTTGAGCATGCCGGTCGCCGAGGCGCCGTGCACCAAGAGCGCAACCAGCGCGGCGACGATGACGGTGAGGATCACCGCGAACAGGTAGGGGTCGGGCATCAGCCGTTCGACATAGCGGACGCAGAGCGCGGTGAACGCTTGGATGATGCCGCGGCGTCTGGGTTTACGGTCTTCCTCTGACCGCCCTGGTTGGTCGGGCTCGGCGTCGGGTGCCTCGGTCGTGGCCATGGGGTCTTCGCTCGTCGTCATCGACCTGCCCTCTTGTTCATCTGGCCAGCCGCGTTCGACCGCGCGCATTGGCCGATCGTAATGGACCTCGCGAAGGGCCGCTTGGTTTGTGCTCGCCGCATCGTCGACGATGCGCGCAAAGGTTTCGTGGATTGTGAATACGCTTGCATTGCCGTGCCTTTGACGGGTTGTCCGGGCCGGCACAGTCATCATGCGTGCCTGGGAGCGGCGAACCGTGACCCGCGAAAATTCGAGAATCCCAATAAATTTCAGCTTGACCGGAAGAACGTCCGTGAGCACATCGCCTTCGGTCGCGGAATCCACACCTGCGCGGGTGCACCGCTGGCGCGGGTGGAGGGCCAAGTCACCGTCAACCGCCTCCTGGATCGAACGCGCGACATCCGGATCAGTGAGGCCAGGCACGGGCTGCCGTCTAACCGCGAGTACAGCTACGAGTCCACGTTCTTATTGCGCGGGCTCAAGGAATTGCACATCGAGTTCAGCCAGGCCTACTGACGAGCATCAGCCCGGCTTTGCAAAGTCTTTCGCTTCGGCCTGATGCGTGGGCGCACCGTAACCCGACACACGTTCACGCTGTTTTTGCGCAGCCCGCAGGATTGAGTCCGCGGCGACAAAAGCGGGTTTGACGCGGTCAGCATTCTCGATGGGTAGATTTGCGGCCCGGCGGAGCACCATCAACGCCAACCCGCTGTGGGTCGCGTACGAGACGATCAAAAGGTTGACGCGAGCCTGTAGGCCGATGACCGTCATGACATGCTGGCGTTTGCCTTCCCATCCCGGCCAGTTGAGATCGGGCGGCCGTTGCAGCGACGACCAATTGACGTTGATGGATGTGACTTCTCCCAGCAAAGGAGTCAGGACCGCGACAAGCTCGGGCAATTCATTGGTGATGCGGTCTGCACGCGGCCACCACGCACCGTCGATATCGCGGCCGAGTTCGCGAGCCACGGAGAGGCGGATGGGAGTGGATTGGCGTCGGGTCCTGACCGCGAAGCTCATTGCAGACACCGCAGCCGGCGGCTCGCGCACTTGGTCACGGCGGCACAGCTGCCCGCAAAAGCCGTCGAATTCGTCTGACGTCGACGAAAGACCGGTATCGCGTAGCCCATGGGCGGTTCCTTCGCGCTCGGCGTCGTCGGGTCCACGGACGCGGGACCGACGGAGGAATCACATTGCCCGTGGGTGTCATCCGCGTCGATTGCGCAGTCGACCACCGCTGACAACGAATGGCTCGCTTTCGACGCTACGCCATTACCGGCCTACCTGGGCGATCAGGGGCTAGCGACAGCGCGGACAAGCGCGGCTACTGGCTGGCTGACCGCGTCTGAGGAATTCGCCCGGCAGATGAACTGATCGTTTTCAACGGCGACAAATCCCTTGCGGTGCATGCGATGAGACGATGCCTGCCATCTGCACCGTAAAGGGGGATGACGCGTAGGGTGGTGGCAACGGGGAGGACGGGGCTAGATGGCAATAGAGAACTGGTGCGAAGCGGTCGAAATCCACCCCTCGCAGATCCGCGTGGGTGACATCATCGGCACGCGGCGTCCCAGCGAACTGCGTCTGACGGTCAAAATGATCAGTGGGCCCCAGAGTGGTCCGGGGCAGTGGACATTTTTCAGTCGAGATGACAACGGTCAGCAGCGCACCAGTACGTTCGGCGAAGGCGAATTGGTGCGCAGGTACGCCAAAGCATCTTGACGTCCAAGCACTTCAGGGCCGATCACGACGTTGGTTTGAAGATCCGTCGGTGTCGGGCCGATCGGAAAATGTAGGGTGCTCGACGGGTTTCGCAGAGGTTTCGCCCGAAGCGACATACCTCGGTGCCTCGGGGTGGGAAAACAGGTTCGACTGGTCCATGGGCTGTCCTTCCGAATGAAGAGTTCGGCCGATGCGCATTGCTACCTGGCGTCGGACGACGATCGAATCGCACGGCGGCCTCATTCGTGATTCGTCCGCGATTCGCGGTGACCGCTAGAGCGCGGTTCTTCTCCACTCTACAGGCAGCCCGCGCCGTGCATGTCGTGCGCGGGCGAGATGCTGCCTTGGCGTGCCTTTGGTATCGAGACGGCGGCTCGGTCAGCGCATGAACGAGCTGATTCCACCGGTCACGGGCGTGACCACCGTTCGGAGACCCGCTGCAAATGAAATAGTAAGCGATGCAATTGTTTTCGAATTATGGTCCGCTCGTGCTACCCTGAGCCCGCATGGATGTGATTGGTACATCCGCATTTGATGAGAGAAGTAAGTAAATGGCACAGGGAACTGTGAAATGGTTCAACGGTGAAAAGGGCTTCGGCTTCATCACCCCTGACGACGGCACGAAGGACCTCTTCGTCCACTACTCCGAGATCCAGGGAAGCGGCTATCGCTCGCTCGATGAAAACCAGCGTGTGCAGTTCGAGGTTGAGCAGGGAGCCAAGGGGCCCCAGGCAGTAGGAGTCAGTACCGTCTGATCACATACGTCAGGGTGGGCTGGTGCGATTCCTTCGTACCAGCCCACCGGTGTTTTCAGACATGTGGACGCCGGTTGCGACAACACCTGACGCCTAACCCGATCCGGACCGACGAACCGGAATAATGACTGCATGCGTCGCGCATGGGTGCTGCCATTGACCATTGCAGTGTCGATAGTGTCAGCGGTTTCGTCGTTTACCGCGCACGCCGGCCCCGACGTGCCGCCGGTCAGCGACGCCGCACGCGCGGCCGGGTTCGTGGACGTCCGCAGCGTCATTCCCGACGCGATACTCGACCTGCGCTACGCAACGACCAACAATTTCACCCACACGCAACTGTATCCGTCCGACGCCAGATGCCTTGTGCACCAATCGATGGCGCCTGGCCTGACCGCCGCGGCCGGCGCGCTGCGCCCGCAGGGGCATCTCCTGGTCTTCTGGGACTGCTATCGACCGCACGACGTTCAGGTCAAGATGTTTGATCTGGTCCCCAATCCCGCGTGGGTGGCACGCCCGGGACCGTACGCGCACAGCCACGAGTCGGGGCGTTCGGTTGACGTGACGTTCACGACGACGCAGCAGCCGTGCACATTGGGCCTGCACGCGAGCGGGCTTTGCCTGGCCGACATGGGTACCGACTTTGACGACTTCACGCCTCGGGCAGCCGCTTTCAATACGCAGGGCATCAGTGCTGAGGCTGTGGCGAACCGGGCGGCGCTGCGCTCGGCCATGAACTATGGCGGCCTGAAGGTGTATTCGGGCGAGTGGTGGCATTTCGACGGTCCGGGAGCCGGTGTCGACCAACCGATCCTCGACGTACCCGTCGACTAGCATATCTCAAAATATGAGACGATAATTTCATAATGTGGCCGAGGGGCGTAGGCTGCCACACGAGACGCGGCAACCGAGGGGTCAGGGTGAAGGACCAACGTCAAGCGACGTATACGCACGGCCATCATGAGTCGGTGTTGCGGTCTCACCGGGTACGCACTGCCGAAGACTCCGCCGCGTACCTGTTACCGCACCTGAACAGCGGGCTGTCCCTGCTCGACGTCGGGTGCGGACCCGGCACCATCACCGCCGACCTGGCCGCCCTCGTCGCGCCCGGTCCGGTCACGGCCGTCGACCAAGTTCCCGACGTGCTGGGTGTTGCCCGCGCCGAAGTCGAGCGACGCAACCTGTCCAACGTCTCGTTCGCGACCGGCGACGTGCACAACCTCGACTTCCCCGACGACACCTTTGATGTGGTCCACGCGCATCAGGTGTTACAGCACGTGGCCGACCCGGTCGCGGTGCTGCGCGAAATGCGGCGGGTGTGCGCGCCCAGGGGCATCGTGGCGGCCCGTGACGCCGACTACTCAGGGTTCGTCTGGTACCCGGAGCTGCCGGCGCTCGACCTGTGGCGCGAGCTCTACCAGCGCGTCGCGCGCGCCAACCGCGGCGAACCGGACGCGGGCCGGCGACTGCTCTCGTGGGCGCGGCAGGCGGGCTTCGGCGACATCACCCCCACCGGCAGCCTGTGGTGCTATGCCACGCCCGCGACGCGCGACTGGTGGGGCGGCATGTGGGCCGACCGAATTCTGCACTCGGCCGTGGCGCGTGACCTGCTGAGCATCGGCCTGGCGACCAACGCACAGCTCGAGGAGATCTCCGCCGCGTGGCGAGAATGGGCCGGCGCCCCGGACGGCTGGATAGCCATCCCGCACGGCGAAATCATCTGCCGCGCATAGACGTCACCGGTGACCGCGAGGCCGATTCCACGGCGGCCACCGGAGGCGACGACGGTGCGATCGGCGAGCGAACCGGTGGGCATCGCGCCTCCTTTTGCCTGCTCATACGTGTGGTATTGGCATTCTCTTTTTTTGCAAGTACGTTATTCACCGATGGATAATACGGCCCACACTCCGTCTGGTATCCCGCTGCAACCCGTATACGGGCCGGCGGACGTAAGCGTGGAGCCTCCGCAACCCGGAGAGTTCCCCTTCACCCGGGGCAATTTCGCGTCCGGCTATCGCGGCAAGCTCTGGACCTTCCGGCAGTACTCGGGCTTTGGCACCGCCGAGGAATCCAACCGCCGGTACCGCTACCTGCTGGAGCAGGGCGGGACGGGGCTGTCGGTGGCGCTCGACCTGCCCACCCAGTGCGGATACGACTCCGACGACCCCGAGTTCGGCGAGGAGGTCGGCCGGGTCGGCGTCGCCGTGGACACCCTGGCCGACTTCGAGATCCTGTTCGACGGCATCCCGTTGGACAAGCTCAGCACGAGCATGACGATCAACGGGACGGCGGCGATCCTGCTGGCGTTCTACGTCGCCGCTGCCGAGAAAAAGGGGATTCCGCGGGAGAAGCTCACCGGGACGATCCAGAACGACATCCTCAAGGAGTACGCCTCGCGCGGGACCTGGATCTGGCCGCCTGAGCCGTCGCTGCGACTGATCGCCGACACCATCGAGTTCTGCGCGGCAGAGGTTCCCCGGTTCAACGCGATTTCGGTGGCCGGAGCGCACTTCCGCGACGCGGGGGCCAATGCTGTTCAGGAGATGGCGTTCACGCTGGCCGACGGGGTGACGTACTGCGACACCGTGGTCGAACGCGGCCGGATGACGATCGACGAGTTCGCGCCGCAGATCTCGTTCTTCTTCTACACCCACGGGGATTTCTTCGAGGAGATCGCCAAATACCGTGCGGGACGGCGGCGTTGGGCGACGATCGTGCAGGAGCGCTACGGGGCGAAGACGGCGAAGGCGGCGATGTTCCGCTTCGGCTGCGTGTGCGGCGGCGCGTCGCTGTACGCACCGCAGGCCCACAACAACATCGTCCGGGTGGCTTACGAGGCGATGGCCGCGGTGCTGGGCGGTGTGCAATCGATGTTCACCGCGGCTTGGGACGAGCCGTTCGCCCTGCCCACGGAGGAAACCACGACACTGGCGCTGCGCACCCAGCAGATCCTCGCGCACGAAACCGGCGTCGCCAGCGTGGCCGACCCGCTCGGCGGCTCCTACTTCGTAGAGGCGCTGACCGACGCGACCGAGGAACGCATCATCGAGATCATGTCCGACCTCGAACGGCACGGCGGCATGGTGCAGGCCATCGAGGACGGTTATCTGCAGGGCCTGATCGCCGACGAGGCGTTCAACATGCATCAGGACGTCGAAGCAGGCACTCGCCCCGTCGTCGGCGTGAATCGGTTTGTGACGGAGGAGCCGGCCCACGACGTCGTCACCTACGAACTCGACGCCGAAGGACGCGATCTACAGCTCAAGCGGCTGTCCAAGGTCAAGTCCGAAAGAGATTCGGCCGCGGTGAAATCCACATTGGACGCGCTGTCGCGGTCAGCCGAGGGAGACGACAATCTGATGCACAAGCTGATCGACTGTGCCAACGCGTACTGCACGGTCGGGGAGATGGTCTCCGCCCTCAAGGCAGTGTGGGGCGAATTCCAGCAACCGGTGGTGTTCTAGATGGCCGTCCGCGTTCTCGTTGCCAAGCCCGGCCTGGACGGGCATGACCGCGGCGCCAAGATCGTCGCCCGCACCCTGCGCGACGCCGGGTTCGAAGTCATCTACACCGGCATCCGCCAGCGCATCGAGGACATCGCCTCGATCGCGGTCCAGGAGGACGTGGCGGTGGTGGGGCTGAGCATCCTGTCGGGTGCGCACCTGGCGCTCACCGCCCGTACCGTGGAGGCGCTGCGCGCCGCCGATGCCGCCGACATCGCCGTCGTCGTCGGGGGCACCATCCCGCACGCCGACGTCCCCAAGCTGCTGTCCGCCGGCGCCGCCGCGGTATTCCCCACCGGGACACCGCTGGACGACCTGGTGCGCGACATCCGCGCGCTGACCGGCACGCCCGAACCCGTCACGGAGGAACCATGCGCGTCGGAGTGATGATCGGCGCCGAGCGTGGCGACATGGCCCGCAAGGTGGACAAACTGGCCTCCGACATCGAGTGGGCCGAGTCCGCGGGCCTGGACACGGCGTGGATGCCGCAGGTGCCCAACGACTTCGACTGTCTGACCATGGTGTCGCTGATGGCCGCCCACAGCACACGCATCGAATTGGGTACCGCCGTGGTGCCGCTGCAGGCTCAGCACCCCATCGCCCTTGCCCGCCAAGCGCTCTCGACGCACGCGGTGGCGGGTGGACGGCTGGCGCTCGGTGTGGGGCCGTCGCACCACTGGATCATCCGCGACATGCTCGGCCTGCCGTACGAGAAGCCGGCCGCCTACACCCGCGACTACCTCGAAGTGCTCAGCGCCGCCATTGCCGGTCCGGGATCGGTTGACGTCGAGAACGATTCGTTCAGGGTGCACAATCCGCTGGCGATCGGGGCCGATACCCCGATGCCGGTGCTCGTCGCCGCCCTGGGACCGGTGATGCTGCAGATTGCCGGCGAACTCGCCGACGGCACCGTGCTGTGGATGGCCGACGAGCGCGCGATCGGTGATCACATCGCGCCGAAGATCACCAAGGCTGCCGCCGGCGCCGGGCGGCCCGCTCCCCGGATCGTCGCGGGCATTCCGGTATGCCTATGTGCGCCTGGACAAGTCGAGGAGGCCAAAGAGCGGGCCAACCGCATCCTGGGGGAGGCCGAGGTATCGCCCAACTACCAGCGCTTGCTCGACCGTGGCGATGCCCGCGACGTCGGTGATCTGTGTGTGGCCGGCGACGAGGACGCGATCCTGGCCCGGATGCGCCGCTTCGCCGACGCCGGTGTGACGGATCTGTCGGTGCGCCTGCTGCCGATCGGCGACAACCGCGATGAGCTGGTCGCATCCAAGCGGCGCACCCGCGACATGATCGCCTCACTCGCCGCGGAATTGCGTTGACCGCAAGCACCTCCGGGCCGCTGGCCGGGATACGCATCCTCGAGGTCGGCACCATGCTGGCGGGTCCGTACGCGACCATGCTGCTCGCCGATCTCGGCGCCGAGGTCACCAAGATCGAACCGGCAGGCGGTGAGATCTCCCGCAGCGTCGGCGCCACCTACTTCGCCAGCCTCAACCGCAACAAGTCCAGCATCACACTGGACCTCAATTCCGATGCGGGACAGCATCGGTTGGGCGAACTGGTCGCGGATTCGCACGCCCTGCTGGTGAACCTCAAGCCGTCGGCCATCCGCCGCTTGGGCCTGACCTACGACGAATTGCGACGGCACAACGAGCGGATCGTCTGCGTGGCGATCACCGGCTTCGGGTTGTATGGCGGCGACGATCCGGCGTTCGACTACGTGGTGCAGGCGGGTGTCGGCACCGCCGCACTGACCGGTGACCCGGACGGTCCGCCGACGCTGCCCGGCTACTCCTCGGCCGACAATTCCACCGGAATGACTGCGGCACTGGGGTTGTTGGCCAAGGTCATCTCCGGCACCGGCGGCCAGGTGGATGTGTCGCTGCGCGACGTCATGCTGTCCCAGCTGAATTACCACGCCTCTGCCTATCTCAACAGTGGCGTCGAGCCCCAGCGCCGCCCGCACGGAGCCCACTCCTATTACGTTCCCGCGCAGCTCTTTCCGACGGCGGAGGGCTACCTGGCGCTGTTCATCACGCACGACGGCTTCTGGAAGTCCTTCGCCGCGGAAGCGGGCATCGGGGGTTTCGAGACGATGGCCGAGCGGGTCGCCCGCCGCGACGAAGTGCTAGCCGTGGTGACCGCGATGCTGGCCACCGACAGCGCCGCCGGGTGGGAGCGGCGACTGCGTCCGCTCGGGGTTCCGGCCGCGGCCGTCCGGACCCTGCCCGAGGCGCTGGAGGCGACCCCGGAGGTGGTTGTGACAGCGGGCGCATTCCGTTTGGTCGGAAGCCCGATCCACATCTCCGGCTATGAACCCGAGTACCGGCCGCCGCCGGAGTTGGGCCAGTAGGTACCTCCGTCGCCGAGTGTGAAACTAACTTGACGGTCGATCGCCAACGTAAAATTAACTTCACGTTCGCCGCACTACGTCAGCTTGGCCAGTTGCTTTTCCTGATACAGCCGCGCCCACTCGGCACGCGACCGGATCGACACATCCACGTCGCTTCCCTTGGCGCGCAAGGCCTTGACAGTCGCCTGCTCGCGAGGCGTCCGGGCGAACGGATCCCACCCGAAGAACCTGCACGAGTTCTGCCAAGTGATCTTGTTGATGTCGGAATCGGCTGCCCCGGCGGCATTGAGCTCGGCGAGCACCTGCTCGGGCGCGTTCGGCCAGAAGCAGTCCGAGTGCGGATAGTCACATTCCCAGGCGATGATGTCGATGCCGATCTCGTGCCGCAGCTTCAGCGACGTCTTGTCGGTGACGTAGCACGCCAGCGAGTGTTCACGAAATACGTCACTGGGCAACTTGTCGCCGAAGTCACGGCGTAGCCACTTCTGGTTGGTGTAGTGGCGGTCGCTGCGATCCAAGTAAAACGGAATCCAGCCGATACCGCCTTCGGAGAAGGCGAATTTCAGATCCGGGTAGTTGCGCATGGCCGGGCCCCACAGCAGATCCTGCGCACACATCGCCGAAACCTGGGTGGCCAGAATGATCAGGTTGTCGATCGGCGCGTTGGGCGCCATGCTGATCGCCCCGAAACCGGTGCCGATGTGCAGACACATCACCACGTTCTGCTCGGACAGAGTGCGGAACACCGGGCCCCAATAGTCTTCGTCGTGGTAGCTCGGAAGGCCTTCCAGGTGAGGTAATTCCGGCATGGTGACCGCCCGGCAGCCCTTCGCGGCGACCCTGCGGATCTCGGCGCACATCGCCTCGGGATTCCACGTCGGGAGGATCGAGATTGGGATGAATCGGTCGGGGTAGGAGCCGGCCCACTCGTCGATGTGCCAGTCGTTGTAGGCGGACACCATCACGAGCGTGACCTCTTCGCGGTGCATGTTCAGGTGCCGGGCCGAGAAGCCGGTGAACGTCGGGAAGCACATCGACGCGAGGATGCCGTTGCGGTTCATGTCCCGGACCCGTTCGTGGACGTCATAGACGCCGGGACGCATCTCGGCGAACCCGGCCGGATCGCGGCCCCACTCTTCGGCCGGCCAGGACACCACGGCGTTGAGTCCGCTCACGCCTTGCGGCCTGCCCTGATACATCCACTGGTCGACGCCCTTGTCGTCCATCACGACGATCGGGGCCTCGTCCCGGTACTTGGCGGGCACGTGCCGCAGGAACATGTCCGGCGGCTCGACCACATGGTCGTCAATGCTCACCAAGATCAGGTCATCGACATTCATGGGCTAGCCGACGCATTCGGTAGTCGTCTCGAGCAGTCGTGGGATGGGCGCCGGATCCAGCTTCAGGGCGTCGGACATGTGCAGTTGGCCGGCATTCGCGATCATGTTGTCCAAAATGGCCTGAAGATCGTCGCCTTCGAGTTCGTAGATGGCGACATACGGGCCCTGTCCGTCAACCGGACGCAGCCGGCGTGCCCCAACGATTCCGTCGAGCGCCAGCAGTTCGGGTATGTGAACCTCGTCGTACCAGGTGTTGTACTCCTGCTCGCGATCCGGCGAGCTGGGCAGACTCTCGACGTACATGATTCCCTTGGCCATTGCCGCCGCCTCTCCGTGGCTACTCATAGCGCACCGTGACCGAGTCCGTATCCGGAACGCCCTGGCACGTCAGAATGTAGCCCTCGGCGACCTCGTCGGGTTCGAGAGCGTCGTTGACCCGCATGGTGGCATGGCCCTCTTCGAGCTTCGCCATGCACGTACCACAGTTGCCGGCCTCGCAACTGAACGGCGGTTCCAGCCCGGCCCGCCGCGCGGTTTCCAACAGAGTCTCGCCCGGGACTATGGGCACCGAAACCTTCTTGCGGTCGAGATGAATCGTCACCGTGCCGGCACTCGAGCCGTTTGTTGCCGGATCTGTCACCCGCGGGTCCCCTCGATGGTCCGGGTGACCGTCACTGAGACCGCCCCCTCTGCCGTATTTGCATTCTTCAGTATAGAGAATACTATTCTCACTTAGCGATAGCATCTTCTCAGGACGGTATGGATGTCGGGTCAGCCCGGTCTGTCAGGAAAGGACGGGACGTGACCGAGCCGGCAGCGCTCGTGTTCGAGGAACAGCGATTCAGCGTGCCCGAACTACATGCGTTAGCCGACGGATGGGCCGCCAGCATGGCAAAGCACGGGGTCACCTCAGGTCAACGAGTCGCCGTGATGGCCTCGAATCGGCCGGAGTTCCTCGCCGTGGTGCTGGCGATCTGGCGACTGGCTGCCACGGCGGTGTTCATCAGTCCCGCGTGGAAGCGCGACGAGGTCGACCATGCGCTCGCGCTGACCCACCCCGGGTACGCCGTCGGGGACCACCCGGTGCTGGCCGGTCTGATGCCGATGTTGCACCTCGACGAGCCGGTCCCGCCCGCGGAGCCGATAGCCGGCGGCGCGCCGCCGCTCACGAACGACGCGGCGCTGGTGTTCAGTTCCGGCACCACCGGCCTGCCCAAGGCCGTCCGGCACACCCACGCCTCGTTGGAGGCGGCGGTGCGGCATTGGCGCCAAGCTTTGCAACTGACCCACCACGACCGGATCCAGGTTGCGACGCCGCCGTCACACATCCTCGGACTGTTGAACCTGCTGACCGCGTGGAGGACCGGCGCCTGCGTGCGGCTGCATCGCCGATTCGACATCGACCGGCTACTGCGGCACATCGAAAGTGACCGCATCACCGTGGAAATGGCGGTCGCTCCCATCGCGCTGGCGATCGCGTCGCATCCCGACCTCGAGTCCTATGACCTGTCGTCGTTGCGCTACATCATGTGGGGGGCTACGCCGGTCAACACCCACGTCACGGAGACGGTGACCCGACGCACCGGAGTGCGTTGGCTTCCGGCCTACGGAACCACGGAATTGCCTGTCGTGGCGTGTAATCCGATCGAGGACTCCCGGCTCGACACCGTCGGACGGGCGGTGCCCGGTGTGGACCTGCGCGTCGTTTCGCTGGAGACCGGCGAGCCGGTCGGCCCGGGCGAGGTCGGAGAGATCCAGGGCCGGTCGGCGTCGCTCATGGCCGGATACCTCCCGGCCGAAGCGACCGGCGAGGCGATCCATGACGGGTGGTACCGCACCGGGGACGTCGGCTGGCTCGATACCGGCGGTTGGCTGCGAATCACCGACCGCCTCAAGGAGATGATCAAGGTGCGCGGCTTCCAGGTCGCCCCGGCCGAAATCGAGACGGTGCTGCACGGCCATCCGGCCGTCGAAGACTGCGCGGTATTCGGCATCCCCGACGGACTCAACGGCGAAGCCGTCGTCGCCGCGGTCGCGACGTCCGCGCCCGTCGACGCGACCCAACTGACCGCCATGGTGGACGAAAGGCTGGCGTCATATAAACATCTGAGCCGGGTGGTGTTTGTCCCCGACATACCTCGCCTGCCTTCCGGCAAGGTGCTGCGCCGAGTGCTGAAGGAGCGATATGGATTTACGTCTGACAGCTGAACAACAGCAATTGCGAGATGCCGCCGCCAAGCTGGCCGACGATCTGGGACCCGCAGCGGTGCAGGACCTCGACGACCAGACTCGAATTGCCCGTCTGGACAAGCAGATCGAGAACACTGGCTGGCGGTCGTTGCGTTCCGATGGGGCCTCCGGTGTGGAGGTGGCCATCGTGGTCGAGGAATTCGGCCGCCGCCTTGTCGACACACCGTTTCTCGGGCCCGTGCTCGCCGACGATCTGGGTCGCCACGTCGGCGCGCACGTTTCGGCGGCGACGGTAGCCGTCGGCGACCGAGTGATCGACGCCCGCGGCGCCCGGCGCGCCCTGTCGCTGTCGGGCGGCACGGTCCTCGCCGTCGATGTGCAGGTCTCGCCGCAGAGCGTCGACCTCACCCGGGCCGACGCCACGATCGCGGGATCACCGCAGACGTTGGGCGACGTGTCGCCCGAGATTGCCGAACAGTGGCGGGCACTCGCGCTGGTCGCCACGACCGCCGACTTGGTCGGCGTCGCCCGGGGCGCGCACGCCGTCGCCTGTGACTACGCCAAGATCCGCGAACAGTACGGCAAGCAGATCGGCTCGTACCAGGCCATCGCGCACTTGCTGGCCGAAAGTCTTGCGCTGATTGAGGGTTCGGTGAGCGTGTTGCGACATGCCGCCTGGGCCGTCGATGAGCTTGCCCCTGTCGAAGCCATCCGGGCCGCACAGATCGCAAAGGTCTACTGCGCGCGCGCCGCCCGCACCGTCTGCGAAACGGCCATCCAGGTGCACGGCGGTATCGGCAACACCTGGGAATGCGTGGCGCATGTCTACCTGCGTCGCGCCCTCACATCGACCGAGCTGTGGCCGGTCGCGTTGAAGGAGATCGATTTTGGACTTTCGTGACTCACCCGACGAGGCCGCCTTCCGGCAGCGGCTGCGCACGTGGCTTGCCGCCCACGCCAAGGACTTCTCGGGCTCGGGCGACGAGTATTGGGTTCGCATGGCCGACTGGCACCGCGCCCTCTACGACAACGGCTTTTTCGGCCTGTCCTGGCCACGCGATTGGGGCGGCCAGGACCTGGCCCCGGTCTACGACGTCATCGTCGACGAGGAGCTGGTGCGTGCCGGTGCGCCGCCGCGCCCCAGCGTCGGGTACCTGGTGTACGGCATCGGAGCGCACGCCGGCGACGAGCTCCGGAAGCGCTTTTTGCCCGGCATCATCAACGGCACCGAGCGCTGGTGTCAGGGCTTCAGCGAACCGGGCGCCGGATCGGATCTGGCTTCGTTGACCACCACCGCCCGGCTCGAAGGTGGCAACTACGTGGTCAACGGGCACAAGATCTGGACGAGCTACTCCGACGTCGCGGACCGGTGTTTGTTGCTGGCGCGCACCGACCCCGAGGCGAAGCGCCACCGCGGCCTGTCCGCGTTCGTCCTGGACATGAAACAGCCTGGCGTGCAACAGCGCCCGCTACGGATGATCAACGGGGTCACCAACGAGTTCGGTCAGGTGTTCTTCGATGATGCGACGGTGCCGGCGGACCGGATGGTCGGCGCTCCCGGTGATGGCTGGGCAGTGGCCATGACAGTCGTCGGGCACGAGCGCGAGCCATCCACGCTCGGCTATGCGGCCCGCTATGGCAAGCTCGTCCGAGAGCTGTTGTCCCGCAACGACGGAGAAGTACCCGAAGAGTTGGCGTGGGCCGCGGTTCAGTCGGACATGCTGACCCATCACGTGCGGCGGCGGCTGTCCGAACAGCTCGACGGGGTATCGCATGGCTCGGATGGGTCGCTGGACAAGCTGCTGATGACCTGGGTGGAACAATCCGTCGGCCATGCGGCCCTGGCGGTCGCGGGAACACGCGATCCCGATCTGCTCAGTGCCTACCTGTACAGCCGGGCGCAGAGCGTCATGGGCGGGACGTCACAAATTCAAAAGAACATCATCGCTTCACGAATCTTGGGATTGTAGGAGTGATCGCGAACGCGGGCGAAGCCCGGGTGAAGCGGGTCACGACTATAGAAGGAGTGATCGCGAACGCGGGCGAAGCCCGGGTGAAGCGGGTCACGACTATAGAAGGAGTCTGACGTGTACGACATGCCTACCGAAATCGACGTTCAGGCCGATGGTGCGCTGCGCATCATCACGCTCAACCGGCCGGATTCGCTCAACTCCGTCAACGACAACCTGCACGTCGGGCTCGCGCGATTGTGGCAGCGATTGACCGATGACCCCACAGCGCGTGCCGCGGTGATCACCGGGGCCGGCCGCGCGTTCTCGGCGGGTGGCGATTTCACGTATCTGGAAGAGCTGGCGAACGACGCTGAGCTGCGTGCCAAGACCATCCGGGACGGGCGGGAGATCGTGTTGGGCATGGCCCGCTGCCGAATCCCCGTGGTAGCGGCGGTCAATGGCCCCGCCGTCGGCCTGGGCTGCAGCTTGGTGGCACTCAGCGACATCGTCTACATCGCCGAGAACGCTTATCTGGCCGACCCGCATGTGCAAGTCGGGCTGGTAGCAGCCGACGGTGGACCGCTGACCTGGCCACTGCACATCAGCCTGCTGCTGGCCAAGGAGTTCGCGCTCACCGGCACTCGCATCAAGGCGCAGCGCGCCGTCGAACTCGGCCTGGCCAACCATGTGGTCGACGATCCAGTCGCCGAGGCGATCGCCGCCGCCAGAAAGATTTTGGAACTACCGCAGCAGGCGGTGGAGAGCACCAAGCGGGTGCTCAACATCCACCTGGAGCGGGCCGTGCTCGCCAGCTTGGACTACGCGTTGTCGGCCGAGAGCCAGTCGTTTGTGACGGAGGACTTCCGGGCCAACGTCGCGAAATTCAACTCGGCCAAAAAGAACTGAGGCCGTTGGTCCTCAGGCGTCGTTCTGGCGCAGGAAGTCACGCATCACCGCATCGAACTTGCCCGGCTCCTCGATGAACGGCATGTGGGCGCTGTCTTCGAAAAGCTCGAAGCGCGAACCAGGTATGCGTTCGTGCATATCCCACATGTGTTCGGGCACGCATTCGTCGTACCTGCCCGCGAGCACCAGGGTCGGCACGGCGATTTCATGGAGCCTTTCGAACACGTCCCAGTCGCGGATCGTCCCGACGATGTGAAAGTCGCTGGGGCCGAACATGGTCTCGAAGATTTCGGCGCCCATATTGCGGAACGCGTCCTCGAGCTCTCGTGGCCACGGGCGAACCCGGCAAAGATAGGTTTCGTTCCAGGTGCGGATGGCGGCCTGGTACTCCGGCGCGTGCGTGCTGCCGGCGGCCTCATGCTGGTCAATGGCGGCCTGGGTGGCCGGATCGAGCTCGGACTTCAGGCGCGCCACCATCTTCGCGAACGCCGGGATGGAGGCGATGCTGTTGGAGATGGTCAGGCTCGCGGCGCCGGCGGGCGCCGCGTCGAGCACATACTGTTGGGCCAACATCCCGCCCCAGGAGTTGCCGAACAGGTGGAAGCGGTCCAGCTGCAGGGCTCGCACCACGGCGTCGACCTCGGCCACCGAGCGCTCCATCGTCCAAAGCTCCTGGTTGGGTGGGCATTTGGAGTTTCCGCAACCCAGCTGATCCCAGAAGATGATCTCGCGCTCCGTGGCCAATCGCCCCAGCGACCGCAAGTAGTTGTGCGGCAAACCCGGCCCGCCGTGAATTACGAGCAGCGGAAGCCCCAGGCCGGCGCCGGTCCGCTTGAACCACACGTTGCCGCCCGGGACCGCGACCATGCCCTGCATCATCCACCCACCATTGCAAATCAACGCTGTTCTTGCAGCCCTGACCATGCCCGCCGCTGTGCTCCTGGCAGTATCTGGTGATGAATGGGTAAGCAACCGGACCGCCTCGCCGATGTGCAGAACAACTGCGCGGGCGGCCAACGCCGCCGCGGCCGACATTGAGGATGGCAATGACCAGTGTCACGAATCCGATCCCGCCGCAAGATCTTTCGGGAATCGTCGGGCATCGCTTGATCTACACCTATGCCAACGGATGGCAGTACGAAATGTACGTCAAGAACGCCACCACCATCGACTACCGCATCCATTCCGGGCACGTCGGAGGCCGCTGGGTCAAAGGCCAGGAGGTCAACCTCGTTGAACTCGACGACGACAGTTTCAAAATTTCCTGGACCGAACCGACCGGCACCTGCGTGGCCGTCAACATCCTGCCCACCAAACGCCGTGTCCACGGCGTCATCTTCTTCCCGCAATGGATCCGCATGCACGGCAAGCGCACGGTCTGCTTCCAGAACGACCACCTCGAGGAGATGCGGACCTACCGTGACGATGGACCGACCTATCCCATCTACGAAGTCCCGGAATTCGCCTACATCACCCTGTTCGAATACGTCGGAACCGACGACGAGACCGTCATCGACACCGGCCCGGAACACCTGCCGCCGGGATGGTCGAACCGCACCAACTAGGGGGACGCTGCCGCCGCGTCGCTCTCCACGTGCGGGCCGCTTGTTGCTACTCACACTCTCGTAATGCGAGAATATGGTTCTCACATGTGTGGATGGCTCGCAGCGTCCCGCACCGGCTGGTTGAACTGGAGAGGCCCGTGTCTGAAGCCGTCATCGTGTCCACCCTGCCCACCCCCATCGGCACCGCCCGCAAGGGCACACTGCGCCGCCGCGGCGGTGGCATCGGCGTCGCGGCGATGTGCGCGGGCGGAGGAATAGGCTCGGCGACGGTGATCGAAGTCGCGGCTCCATAATGCGTACATGATCATCGCTGATCTGATTGCACGCGCGCGCAATGGATCTCCCCGCGCGGCCGGCCGGCTCCTCAGCCTCGTCGAAGGCGAGCAGCGCGACGAGGTCTTGGCGACCATCGGTCCCGCACCGGACGGGATGGGGCCGGTCGTCGGCATCACGGGGCCGCCGGGCGCGGGAAAGTCGACAACGGTCGCCGCTCTGGTCAGCGCCTACCGCGGACGCGGACTGCGGGTGGCGGTGTTGGCGGTAGACCCGTCGTCCCCGTTCAGTGGAGGCGCATTGCTGGGCGATCGAATTCGAATGGCCGCGCATATCAACGACTCCGACGTACTCATCCGTTCGGTGGCCACCCGCGGGCATCTGGGCGGCCTTGCGGCCGCAGTCCCGGCGGCCATCCGGGTGCTGGGCGCGATCGGCTACGACGTGGTCCTGCTAGAGACGGTGGGGGTGGGTCAGTCCGAGATCGAGATTGCCGCCGTCGCCGACCCGACGGTCGTCATCCTCAATCCCGGCGCGGGCGACGCGGTTCAGGCGGCCAAGGCGGGCGTCCTGGAAGTCGCCGACATCGTGGCGGTCAACAAGGCGGACCGGGACGGTGCCGAGCAGACGGTTCGGGATCTCCGGGCCGAAACCAGCGCCCCCATCGTTTCGCTGATCGCCGCCCGAGGTGAGGGCATCGAAGACCTGATGGCGGCCATCGAGGACCATTGCCGCACCGACAGCCGCGCCCGCCGGCTGGCCCGCGCCCGAGCTCAAATCCTTTCGCTGGCGCAGACCAGGCTGCGTACCCGGCCCGATCTCGAGCGGCTCGCCGAGGCGGTCGTCGACGGCGACCAGGACCCGTACACGGCAGCCGATCAGCTGATCTCATTTCCCGCGACCCCGACGGCCTGACGGCCCGCTGTCGTCCGATCGGGGGCGCGTGCGTTGATCACCGTTGCGGGGCCGTTCGGCGGAGGTGCGTCGCGCGCGATGCCCTGAGTTGAGGGTCAGGCAGATCACTAGAGACCCAATCAGGTTCAGGTTAGCCACGTCGGCGTTTGTGTTCGTATCGTAAACGAATCCTTTGATGCCTCAACCCGTTTAGGGCTTTGATCCGGTGCCGGTCATTACCGGCCGCGGTGAGTTCCCTAGTT
>NZ_JCALCO010000018.1:0-130242 GCF_059812385.1 Mycobacterium sp. NGS58
GGCGGGACGGTGGAGTTCCGCACCGATGTGTTCGACGCGGAAAGCATCGAAACGCTGATCGGGCGGCTGCAGCGGGTGCTGGAGGCGATAACCGCCGAACCGGCGCGGGGATTGTCGTCGGTGGATGTGCTCGATGATGTTGAGCGAGTCCGCGTGCACGGCTGGGGTAACCGAGCGGTGTTGAGCGCGCCCGTGACGTCGGGGGTGTCGATCCCGGCGGCGTTCGCCGAACAGGTGGCCCATTCCCCGGAGGCGGTGGCGATCAGTTTCGGTGGCGCCTCGATGACCTACCGCGAGCTGGATGAGGCGTCTGACCGGTTGGCGCATGTGCTGGCGGGGCGGGGAGCGGGGCCGGGACAGCTTGTGGCGCTGCTGGTTTCGCGGTCGGCGGAGGCGGTCGTGGCGATTGTGGCGGTGCTGAAAACCGGGGCGGCGTACGTGCCGATCGACCCGGCGATGCCCGCGGCGCGCATCGAGTTCGTGCTTGCCGATGCCAACCCGGTCGCGGTGCTCACCACCGCCGGGTTGGCCGAGCGGCTGGCCGGCCACGAGCTGCCGGTCATCGCAATCGATGACGCCGATCTCGACACCGATCCCACCACGACGGTGCCCGCCCCGGCCCCGGACGATATCGCCTACCTGATCTACACCTCCGGAACCACCGGACAACCCAAAGGCGTTGCCATCCCGCACCACAACGTCACCCGATTGCTGGCGTCTCTGGACGCGGAGGCGCTGGCGGGTCAGGTGTGGTCGCAGTGTCATTCCCTGGCGTTCGATTTCTCGGTGTGGGAGATCTTCGGTGCGCTGCTGCGTGGCGGCCGGCTGGTAATAGTGCCCGACGAGGTGGCCCGCTCGACCGAAGAGCTACACGCCTTGCTGGTAGCCGAGCAGGTGAGTGTGCTGAGCCAGACGCCGTCGGCGTTTTACGCGCTGCAAACCGTTGATGAGCTGTTAGCAGAGCGGAAAAATCAGCTCAAACTCGAGACCGTCGTGTTCGGCGGCGAGGCGTTGGAACCTCAGCGCCTCGGTGCGTGGATGCACGACCACCCGGGTTCGCCGCGGTTGATCAATATGTACGGCATCACCGAGACTACGGTGCACGCGTCGTTCCGCGAGATCGTCAGCAACGATGTCGATATCAATGCCAGCCCGATTGGGGTGCCGTTGCCGCATCTGGGCTTCTTTGTGCTTGATGGGTGGTTGCGGCCGGTACCAGCTGGGGTCGTCGGTGAGTTGTATGTCGCCGGCCATGGCGTGGGGTATGGCTACGTCGGTCGTCTGGAGCTGACCGCGTCGCGCTTTGTGGCGTGCCCGTTCGGCGGGTCGGGCGCGCGGATGTATCGCACCGGGGATCTGGTGCGGTGGCGCTCCGACGGGCAGCTCGAGTATTCGGGTCGCGCTGACGAGCAGGTCAAGATCCGCGGGTACCGGATCGAGCTGGGTGAGATTCAGGCGGCGTTGGCCGGTTTGGCTGGGGTGCAGCAGGCGGTGGTGGTTGCTCGTGAGGACCGTCCTTTCGATAAGCGGCTGGTCGGCTACGTCACCGGCACCATGGATCCCCGCGGGATCCGCGCCACCCTGGCCGAGCGGCTGCCGCAGTACATGGTGCCCGCGGCGGTGGTGGTGTTGGACGCGTTGCCGTTGACCGTCAACGGCAAGCTCGACAAACGGGCTCTGCCTTCGCCGGACTACGGCGATGTCGATCGTTACCGGGCCCCGGCCACGCCTACCGAGGAGGTCCTGGCCGACATCTATGCCCAGGTCCTGGGCGTCGAGCGGGTCAGTGTCGACGACTCCTTCTTCGAGCTGGGTGGGGATTCCATTTCGGCTATCCAGGTGGTGGCCCGGGCCAGGATCGCGGGCCTGGTGTGTCGCCCGCGCGACATCTTCGTCGAGCAGACGGTAGCTCGACTGGCGGCAGTGGTCGCGGCGCCCGCCGGTGCGTGCGGCCCAATCGATACCGGTGTCGGGCCGGTGGTGCCGACTCCGATCATGCGGTGGCTGCAGGACATTGGCGGTGCCGTCGAGCAGTTCAACCAGACCATGGTGCTGCAGGCGCCCGCGGGGGTCAGCGAGGCCGACGTGATCGTGGTGTTGCAGGCCGTGCTGGACCGGCATGCCATGTTGCGGTGCCGCGTCGACCGGGAGTGGTCGTTGATCGTGTCGCAGCCGGGAGCGGTGGATGCGCGTGGTTGTCTGCATTCGGTGGCCGCGCTCTCTGATGCGGCGCTGGTCGCGGCGCGCTCGAGGTTGAACCCGGCCGCCGGGGTGATGCTCAGCGCGCTGTGGATTACCGGGACGGGCCAGCTGGCGCTGATCATCCATCACCTCGCCGTTGACGGGGTGTCGTGGCGAATCTTGTTGGAAGACCTCAACATTGCCTGGGCGCAGCATCACAGCGGCCAACCGGTGGCACTTCCGCCCGGCGAAACCTCTTTCGCCCGATGGGCCGCGCTGCTGGCCGAGCACGCACACGAGCCGACGGTGGTGGAGCAGGCCCAGGCATGGCGCCGGCTGGCGGCGACCCCCGCCGCGTTGCCCGCGATCGACCCGGAACGGGATACGTTCGTCACGGCCGGGCATTTGTCGGTGCAGCTGGATGTCGAGACGACCCGGCTGCTGCTCGGTGAGGTGCCGGCGGCCTTCCACGCCGGGATTCAGGACATCTTGTTGATCGCGTTCGCATTGGCGTGGACGCATTTCTTGGGTAGCAATGGCGTGCCGATCGGTATCGATGTCGAGGGGCACGGCCGCCACGAGGAGCTGGCTGCCGACGTGGACTTGTCGCGCACGGTGGGGTGGTTCACCACCAAATACCCGGTGTCGGTAGCGGTCGGTGGGCTGGACTGGGCGCAGGTGATCGCAGGCGAGCCGGCCCTGGGTGCGCTGGTCAAGAACGCCAAGGAGCAGCTTCGCGCGGTGCCCGAGCCGCTGACCTATGGCCTGCTGCGCTATCTGAACTCTGACGCTGGGCTAGGTGGGTCGGACCCGGCGATCGGGTTCAACTATCTGGGTCGTTTGGGCGCCCCGGGGGCCTATGGCACCGGCGATGTGTGGCGGGTCAGTCAGGACGGGTTGTCGGTGGCCGGCGTTGCGGCAGCTATACCAATGCCGTTGGCGCACACCGTGGAACTCAATGCGGGCACGGTCGACACCGAGACCGGCCCGCGTCTGCACGCCAACTGGACATGGGCGCCGTCGGCACTGGATATCACGCGGGTCAGCCTGGTCAGCCAGTTGTGGTTCGAGGCCCTGGCCGGCATCTGCGCGCACATCCAACGCGGTGGCGGCGGGCTGACGCCCTCGGACATTTCACCTGCCCGGCTCAACCAGCAGCAGCTCGACGAGCTGCAGCGGCAATACCAGCTTGCTGACGTGTTGCCGCTGACCCCGCTGCAGCAGGGCTTGCTCTTTCACGCCCGAGCGGCACAGCGCTCGGGCGATGACGTGTATGCGGTGCAGCTGAGTATCACGGTGAGCGGTCGGCTTGATCACTCCCGGCTGCGCGATGCGGTGCACACCGTGGTTCAGCGTCATCCTCACCTCGCCGCTCTATATTTCGAGCATTTCGATCGGCCGGTCCAGGTCATCCCGGCTGATCCTCAGGTGCCCTGGCGCTATGCGGAGCTGAAGGCCGGGGACGTCGAGCAGTGGCTGGAGTGGCTGTGCGCCGCCGAACGCGCCGCAGTCTGCACCCTCACTGACGAGCCGCCCGTTCGGGTTGCGTTGGTTCGCACCGCGCCCGAGCAGCACCGCATTGTGTTGACGAATCATCACATCGCGCTCGACGGCTGGTCGCTGCCCATCCTGTTGGCCGAAATCTTTGCCAGTTACCACGAGCAACGGCTGCCGCCGCCGGTCCCGTATCGCAGGTTTGTCACCTGGCTGGCCGATCGCGACCTCGACGCCGCCCGCGCGGCCTGGCGTGCGGTGCTGGCCGGTTTTGACACCCCCACTTTGGTCGGGCCACCGGATCGCATGGGGCAGGGGCGCCACGACGTCACCTCATATCGGGTGCCGGAGCAGATCACCCGCGCCGTCAGCGAGCTGGCGCGCTCGCAGCACACCACCGTCAGCACCGTGCTGCAGGCCGCCTGGGCGCAGCTGCTGGTGTGGTTGACGGGCCGGCGCGATGTCGCCTTTGGTGCCGTGGTCTCGGGTCGGCCGGCCGAGGTGCCCGGCGCCGAATCGATGGTGGGTCTGCTGATCAACACGGTGCCGGTGCGGGCCGACATCACGCCGGCCACCACCACCATCGACCTGCTCGGCCAGCTGCAACGCGCACACACCAAAACCGTTGAGCACCAACACCTTGCGCTCAACGAAATCCATCGCATCACCGGCCACGACCAACTGTTCGACACCGTCTTCGTCTACGAGAACTACCCGACCGATGCCGCGGCGTTGGTGGGCGCCGGCGGGCTGACCGCAAGCGAGCTCACCATCCACGACTGTTATCACTATCCACTGACGATCCAGGCTGGACCGGGTCGTGAACTACACCTGAGGGTTCAGTACCGCACGGACATCTTCGCCATCGCCGGGATCGAGGCGGTGGTGGACTGGTTCACGCGAGCGCTGGCGGCCATGACCGCTGACCCGGGACGCCCGCTCTTGGATTCATTTGATGGAAATGATCGCGGTCGGGGCAGCGGGGCGGTAATGATCCAGCCCGCGATCACAGCGATGCCGTCGCCGAAACGCCCCGTCATCGGTGAGACTTACGGCGGCGCCCCGACCAACCTGGTCGACGAGATTCTGGCCGACATCTTCGTCCAAGTCCTCGGAGTAGACCGCGTCGACGTCGACGAGTCATTTTTCGACCTGGGCGGTGACTCGCTGTCGGCGTTGCGGGCGATCGCCGCGATCAACGCAGCCCTGAGTATCGATCTTCCGGTGACCACGCTGTTCGAAGCGCCGTCGGTTCAAGCCCTGAGCAAGCAGGCGAGCAGACATGCCATTAAGGAGAATTTCCCGCGGTGAATCGAGGAGAGTCGGTGAAATCCGTTCTTAAAAGGTTGGTATTCGGGCTCATTGACCCTGTCGTGTTCGGCTTGATCGTGTTTGCGGCTGCCGGCACTCTCAGCTACTGGCAAGCGTGGGTTTTTCTAGCGGTATCTTCCCTTTCGACGTGGATCCTCGGCATCTTCCTGATGCGTAGGGATCCCGTCGTGTTCGACAGACGCACCCGTGGTGGGCCGACAGCGGAGACCCGGGGCGCGCAGAAGATCATTATCGTCGGCTGGTACCTGTCGCTCGCTGCAACCGTTGTGCTCAGCGCCCTTGACCATCGCTTCGGTTGGGTGAGGGTACCCACCGTAATCTGCTTGGTGGGCGACGTTCTGGTGGTCGTCGGACTCAGTGTGGTGACTCTCGTGGTCCTCGAAAACAGTCATGCTGCCGCCACAGTCCGGGTCGAAGCGGACCAAAGGCTGACTTCCACCGGTCTATATGGGCTGGTGCGACACCCCATGTACTCCGGCAACGTCATCATGATGGTCGGCGTCCCGCTGGCGCTCGGTTCCTACTGGGGACTCGTCTTCGTCGTAACCGGCGTGATAATGCTCGCCCTACGGATCCGAGACGAAGAACAGCTTCTCCGAACGGAATTGGACGGATACCGCGAATACACGGAAAAGGTTCGCTACCGCCTCGTGCCGTGTGTGTGGTGACAATCGTACGACCTGAAGGACGGGGCATTCCATTCTTGTGAACGATCGCGTGCGTGGCCCGATAAAGCACAAGCTTGAGCACTAAGCACGCGAAATCCGCAGCGGTTGGCTGATTTACGGCTAATCGGCGCGTCGTCCGCTGGTTCGTCATCGACTCAACCACGGCCAGCATGCTGCATTCTCGCCTACTTCGAGTTCTACAAAGCGGTTCCAGCGTTTTTACGCAATATTCCACACACGTCAAAAGACCGCGCTAGCATCAGCAGCTAACCGACGGTATCAATTTTCCGTCGGCCATCTCACCAGTAGAAAGGTGTGATCGATGAGGAAGATGCTGAAAGCTGTTGCAGCGGCCGCAGTCCTGACCGGTGTGATGCTGGGGTCGTCGGGCTGCATAACGATTGACCTTGCCCCCCACGTCCTTGGCCCGGCAACTAGCCTCTGACAGCCGCTTCGTGCATTGGCCGCTCGTTCGTCATTGACTTGACGACCGCCGACTTCCCACGGCGACGCGTCCCCTCACATAGCGTGCGAATCGCCACAAGTCGACGCGCGGTCGCCGGCTGGACCGCCACGTGTTGAGCGTCGTGGAGGGATGGCCGCGAACGAGCGCGCTACCGCTTTCAGGCCGGGACGTTCGGCCGCGGCCGGCGCAGCGTCAAACTCAGTGCGCACAGCCGCCGCTACATGTCCTGATGTGACGAATCAGGCTGTGCAGCAACGGCATGAGCGCTGCACGCTGTGGAGCGGCAACGGGAAGGCTGCGACGACGACGATAACTGTTTCGTTGGCAATCGCGTTCGGCGGTTTTGCACCCATTGCAGCGACACCCGCGGGTGTATCGGGTGCGTCCATGGTCCAGCGTCATCCTTTTGCTGTTAAAAGCGATGGGGTGGTTACATCTCGGAAGGGAGGTCTACGCGGAGTCGGGGTCCCTGACAGTTTCGCAAACGAGTTTTCACTCTCGTATGTGAGACGGAATTTTTCGTGGACGTAATACTCCAGAGCCTCTCGCTCATCCGGTTGGTCGTTTGCTGAGATTTGCATACCCTGCTTTCGGCGGGCGCGGCGCAAAGCGAGTCGACAGTTTAAAACTCAGGGTCAACGTCAATCTTTAGATCTACAGGTTCCTGATGGGAGGTCCTTCGATGAGCATGCTTATTCGCCGCATGGCAGGCGTCGCCATGATGGCAGTAGCGCCTATGGCGTACGTGGCAGCGGTGTCTCCGGGGATGAGCTCGGCTCAACCCCCAGATTGCGGTCCGGGTAATTGGTGGAACCCGGGGGCCAATGCTTGCCAGCCGTTGGGGGCCCCGCCGCCTCAGGATTGCGGTCCGGGTAACTGGTGGAACCCGGGGGCCAATGCTTGCCAGCCGTTGGGGGCCCCGCCGCCTCAGGATTGCGGTCCTGGTAATTGGTGGAACCCGGGGGCCAATGCTTGCCAGCCGTTGGGGGCCCCGCCGCCTCAGGATTGCGGTCCTGGCAATTGGTGGGACCCGGGGGCCAATGTGTGCCGACCCGTCGTGCCACCGCCGCCACCCTAGAGCCGGAGGGCGGGGAGTGTGGCCTGGGCTGGCGCACAAAGACGGCTGTGTTGAGCCCTGCGGATATCGGTCCTGCGAGGTCGCGCACCGCATGATATGAAAACGCGGTCTAGGCTGCGCTACGCCCCCGACAGCGCGAGTGCCCTCGGTGAGATTCGAACTCACACTGTACGGGTTTTGAATCCGTCATCAAAGCGAATGCTAGGTGATGACAGGGGTTGTTGTATGTTGAGATATACCGCTTGAAGTGCAGATATGATGCCAATTTGCCATAGGCCTTGGTGCTAGACGTTGATAGAACTAGCGTCGTTTCTGCAGGTGTTGCGGTATCGATTGCGGTATCGCTGACTGGATACCGCATGCTCGTCTGCCGAGCGCAAACCACGTTTAGGTTTCTCACACCACCCGTCCGCAGCCCGGTGTCACTTTTACCTCTCGGCGCGGTATGGGCTGACAGCTGGCTTCATGGGCCGCGCGTCTACGCGTCGTAGTTGTTAAGTTCCCGGATGGCGTCGCCGATCACTAGCAACGCTCTGATATGGGCGATCTGCATTGCTTGCTCGGGCGTGACAGGTGACGGTTCCTTGGGGAGGCCGTCCTGCGGCCAGTGATTGACTGGCTCGATTGCCCAGAGCCTACGGACCACTTCGTTGTACACCACGCCAGCATTACCTCGGCCTGCGGCGTATGGACGCCGTCGCGCCTGTAGGTCCAGGCGATCGGTGGATTGATTCCCCTCCCTACTCGGAGTGTTGGTGACGGGGAACAAACCCTGTTCAGCTGGCTTTAGGGTGCCATTGTCGATGTCTCGTACCCACCATCGCAGCGCCTGGTCCCTGAACGCGACTTCAACGGTGGTCAGGGACAGTCGCATGTCCTCCAGGGCAACCAGCGCTTCCCATTGACCGGGTTCCACGAACGGAACGAACAGTTGGCGGACGAGTTTGTCCTTCAGCTCGTCGTGAGTCTCCGGAGTGTGTTGGCCTGCCAGGTGGCCTGTCAGTCGGATCTGCGCGTGCGCCAGTCCCTGCGATGCGTTGATGAACCCCAGTCGTATGCCGGTATAGCCGGCGGGGTTGTCGATCGAACTACCGCTTTCAATCCCGCTGATCTTCCATATCGTGATCAGTTCGGCCTGTTGTCTTCGTTGTTGAGAGCGGTTGTTGAAGTAGGCGGCGAGCGCTATCAGGAAGGCCGCGAATGTGGCGGTACTCCCCGCCGCGCCGAACCATTCGGGCAATGACCTCGATACGGTTCGCCACCCCTGTGTGTGGAGCAACACCGCTTGAAAGACAGTGACAGCCACTAGGCCCACCGTCAGCGATCCGAGCGTGGTTGTGATTACCACTGCGCGTCGTTTGAGCCAATCTTCCATGCGGCCGAATCATAACGGGCGAGCGACGGTTGGGTTCCGTACGACCGTCATGCGCTGGTCCGTCGAAGCGTC
The DNA here is from genome assembly GCF_059812385.1 of Mycobacterium sp. NGS58. Taxonomy (NCBI): domain Bacteria; kingdom Bacillati; phylum Actinomycetota; class Actinomycetes; order Mycobacteriales; family Mycobacteriaceae; genus Mycobacterium; species Mycobacterium sp. NGS58. The sequence continues at coordinate 8,667 of NZ_JCALCO010000018.1, forward strand.
GTAGGTGGTAATGAAACGAATCAGGAGGGTGCAACGCCGCGCAGGCCGCCGCGCGAGATGTCGAGCCAACCATGCCCAGCCCGGTGTTAACCCGGTCGGCTTAGGTGTGCTGCCGGATCGGGCGCTGCTCCGGTGGCGCCTCCGTACAGAACTGGCGGCGGCGCTCCCAGCGTTGCATGCGAATGCGCCAAAGGCGGCACTCGGCGCAGTCGCATTCCTCACTTGGCTTGCGTCGTCGCCTCACGGGTATCGCCTCAATTCGTCGATATCGTCGCCCGGCAGCGCCAGCGTGCGAGCCAGCCGGTCGGCCAGCTCCCGGTGCCGGCGAAGCTCGGCATACAGCGGGTTGGGTCGCGGCTGTCCCGTCGAGCCGGTGACGACAGGCTCAGATCGCGCTAAAACGGCCCTCAAAACGTCGATTTCGTCCACAACCGAGCACATTTCGTGCAGAATCGCCAACTCCACTGGATTCGGCTCGCAAGCTTCGATTATACTGTGCCACAAGGCTTTTGAGCGTTTCTTAAGCCCTCTTGGCGGCATTGGCCGCAGTGGCGTTGATTCCATGACAATCCTTGTCTGACCTGCGCATTTGCGCGCTGGCGTAAGTATGCCCAAAAAAAGTTGCAGCCTCGCGCAGAGGGGGAAATCCGCGACCAAGGTCACCACGGCGAACAGCCGCGCGAGCTTTTGAGGGGGCCCGGGGATGGGACGGTCATACCGCCGATTTTACCGTAATTACGTTGGCGTACAACGTAATCGAGGTATGACCAGAATACATAATTAGAGCCGCCAACCCGATGGGTTCCCGGCTCAGGTCCCGCTATTGTGGGACGGGCACAATCTGGACAGGATCTCCATTCCCGACGATCTCCCACCATGTGTTTCGGGAATCCTTGAACCTGATCCGGGTTAACTCAATGAGTTCGGCGGCGCGGTTTGGGCCGTTCTCTTTGAAAAAGACCCCCCTCTCGGTGGTCTTCTGATGCGGCCCAAGCGTTGCTAGCACCCACGGCGCTTGCTCAGTATTGGTCCCCTTCGCAGAATGCACGACGATGTGTGGATCGAACACGGTGCCGTCGGGACCGCTACGGAAGTCCACTCTGAGGTCGCGAATGGTTGACGACGGGTTTTCATTGGACACGGCAACGCCTTCTCTGCCTTTGAAGCCGTCCTTTATGACCGTAACGTTGCGAGCCTCGCCCTTGAGGGCGTCGTCTGCCTGATGTTGAGCCAGTGCAAATTGCTGCTGTCCAGTGGTGGCCATCTTGTCAAGCGCATCCGCCGCCTTGCCTGCGTCGCGTTTCGAGTTCTTAGCTGCGACGAGCGAAATAACCATCGCCACAAGAGATACAACGGCTGCGAGGGTGGTCGCAGATGCGATCACCCAGTCAGCAGCACTGTCGCCTCCAGCGACAATTGACGTCACCATGTCAGCTCGCCTTCTTCATTCCCGAACGGCCTCGATGCCGACCGCTTGCATAGCAAATATCGGCGACGTCTGCCAATGCCGAAGGAATTTTCACAAATCCCGGTGTGGATACTCGGCGGAGCGCATAGGCTGCCATCGACGAATCGGGCGCGTCGCGAAAAACACCAAGTTCAATCAAGTAGGAGACAAATCGCGATGACCACCATGACAAAGATCCTTACCGCTGCGGCCGCCACCGTGGGCATGCTGGTGCTGGGCACCGGTGTCGCTCACGCCGATTGCCAGACCCAGTGCTACGACTCCGGCAACACCGGCGAGCACTGCGTCACCAGTTGCAACTGAGAACACTTGCTGCACAAGAATCCTGGCTGCATCGTGCTGGCGCTGGAGCATCACAACCGAAGCGTGCGCGTCCATGCCACGCTGCGCCGGGATTCTTTCTCGGGTGACCCGAAAATTTCCACGATTCCCGATCTGAGGTAAGTGCGGAAGCGTTCAAGCTCCCGTCGACAAATCAGGCCACGTCACCAACACGGAGGCGGCATGTTATTCCGTGCGATTCTCATTGCGGCGGCCATTGCAACGGCTGCAGCGCCAGCCGTTGCGCATGCGGCGCCTGTGGAGGACTTCCTTAACCAGATGGCCGCGGACAACATATCGTCGTCCAGGTCTCCCGAGGACCTAGTTAAAGCCGCACGAAGCGCCTGCGAAATGCTCAGCAGCGAAAACGGGCAACAAGTATCCGAGTTCGTCTATCAGGAAACTGACCTGGACATGGCGCAATCCTTGGTCTTTGTCGCGGACGCGATGCACTACTTCTGCCCGTGGCAGGACCACTCGGGAGGGCAACTGTGGCAGGCCACCCACCCAGGAGGAGACGCGTTGCAGTGATTGTGATTACAGCGCAGCGGGACCTTTCCCCGGACACTCTGCACTAATGCGGGGCCTGCTAGAGCGGCGACTGGCTCTGAGCGAGCAGGCGCGTGACCGACTGGCGCGCATAGTGGCTTTCTTACTGATCGTGATCATCGTTGTCTGCGTGGTGATCGTCATCGTGGCCTTGGCGAAGCGAGGCGTGTCCCTACCGCGACCCCCGCGATCGCCCTACCCGACCACTCACTTCACGCCCACCCCGAGCGGGCCGCGGGTCTTTTACAAAAATTGCGCCGAGGCCCATAAGGATGGCCGGTGGAACATCCCCGCGGACGACCCCGCCTACCGGCCTGGGCTCGACAAGGACCACGACGGCATCGCCTGTTCGTCCCGCGCCCGACGATGAGTCGATCGGCGCTACTTGCGCTGCTCAGCTCTCCGTGTAGACACAGAGGCACAGCTTCGACCTCCGGAATACCCACCGGAGTACCCAACCGGAGCTGCATTCTGTTTTCCTGTCGATGTTTGAGGCCGCCGCGGCCCCGCCGAGAACGGGCGGGCGCTCCCACAGAAAGGTTGCGGCCTAGGTGCGCGGCCAGCGGCGCGGGCAGCGAGAATATCTGTCCATCATCAAAGCGCAGCCCAATATGGCCATCATTGTCAAACATAATGTCCGCATACGTGACATTGCTCAAGGTTTCCTGCTTTCAAAACTGCTCCACCCCGCCAACGAAACGTTGGATGCGGGGCGCGGTTAAATCTGTCAACTTGGCAGCCAACGAGGCCGCCTCGGCGTCGGTCAATAAGATATGCCGGCGGTGCCGGCCGATACCAGCCTCAATCGCAAAGCCACCATTTGGGCGGCTCGCAACAATGATGTCGCTATTCCTGATTGCCCTAATCATTCCCAGTTCCCCACGGTGGTTGCGAGTCAAGATCCTGCGCCTTGCCGTTGCGCTCGCGCCATTCGGCTTGGCGCTCGCGGTTCTTGCGCCGCGTCTCGGCCATCCGCTCGATTTGTTCGCGGGTACTCTGCCACTGCCAACACTCGCCAGTCATCAGACAATTCGCGTCGTCATCTGCCGCAATTAGTCCAAGCGCAATAAACTTGAATCTGAGCAAGGCCGCCGTTATGGAATTGTGCAGCGTGGGTCGATCCAGGTGGGGGACCAGCAACTCAGCCTGAAGGCCGTTAAACGCTCCATCGCTCACTAGAGACACGACCCAACAGGTGAGGTTCACAAACGCGCGGAACTCGTCCCCGGTCAGTTCCGCCTGCAGAACGGGATCGGTCAGCATCGAGTGCTTGATTCGGGTGTCCAGTGCGGTTCCCTTGATACCCGCAACTTCTGTCATTTTTCATTCTTTCCGAGCTTCTTCCTTTGCCTGGTCCTTGGCCTTAGGCCTTGGGCCTAAGGCCTGATTCCTTGGCCTGTGCCTAATCCTGAATAGCCTTGTCCTTATCCTTATCCTCCGTCACTGGTGACGTAACGCGTGACATGATCGCTCTGCTGCTCTCCATTGACGCCCAGGAGGGGAATCTCTTCCCATGTCGGTCCGTAATCGTCGTCATCTCCAACCTGCCGCCTCAGCCCCGGCCCCCATTCGAGATCAAGGCCGAGGAGGAACGGGTCAGTTAGCGAGCACTTGCGCTTGGTCCGTTTGTAGGGCGGGACCTCGTTGGAGGTCATCGCCCAGCGAATGTGCGCCATTTCGTGCTCGCGAGCCTCGAAGCTGGGCAGATATTTCAGGTTGTCCCGCGAAAAGTCGCGCCAGTTCCCGTTGAGGTGGACGACGCCATACCGTAGAACTCTGTCGCAAATGATGCAGTGACATCTCGGCGGAAAGCCGAAGTATTCGAGCGCGAGTATGTCGCGACGCGGGAACGTGATTTTGCGGCCACTACCGTAGAGCCGCAGAGTGACGCTATAGTCGCGGTCAGTGAGCACATTCCCGTGCTTATCGCGAATCCGTCCGTCGTCGGTATATTGGTAATCCCGCGCCCATGATATGCGCGCAAACGGGGTCCAAATCTGTGGCCGTCCTGCCACCATTCCTCTACCTTTATCCTATCGAACCAGCACCTTGAATCTACGATTAATTTGGACGCGAATCGGGATACTTGCGGTAACGCTCTCGTAGGTACTCTGTGGCCTCCGCTATTGCGGCCGGCTCACTTATGGCGTGTAGCGGCTGGACTGGCCCCCACGTCCCGCGCTGGCCGATGGCTGGATAGTAGAGAAGCCAGCCGCCTGGGTGCGGGTCTTCTCGTGTCGACGTGCTGGGGGCGCGGTACTGAACGAGCGGGACATCCTGATACGGCGGATATTCGTCACCCCGGTACACATTCACTTCAATGTCGTCGCTCACTGCTCAGCCCCTGCGGCGGTCAGCTCGGCACCCCCGCGGAGGGTTTTCGCCTTCTCGGCTTCCAGCCAGGCCTCGCAGTCGACGACGTCATACCAAAGTCGGCGTCCGACGACGTAGGAACGCGGTCCTTGGTTCGTGGCCCGCCAAAATCTCAGCGTGCCTACTGGAACGCCGGTAATCTCCGACGCCCCTTCAATCTTCACTCGTGTCACCTGTCATGTCCCTTCTCGTGGCGGCAACTACCAATTACGCTAGGCGAACGTCTGTTCGACTCAATGCCTGTCAACTCCGTTATCAACTCAGACTCCCAGGGACATCACGAAAAATCTGAACGGGTTTCTGCGGTACACTGCGGTATGGCCGTCACTCGGAATCCACGTGCGGGGATTGACGATCGCTGGCACAAAAAGGTCAAAGGCCCTGACGGCGCAATCCGCAAAGAACGATCGGCCGTCTACGGCAAGGTGAGCCGCTGGCGCGTGCGATGGGTGGACGACACCGGCCAGGAACACACAAAAGTCTTCACGCACAAAGAGGCCGCGCAGTCGCATCTCGACAAAGTGACTGCCGACGTCGTGAAGGGCGATTACGTCAGCCCACGGGCCTCGGCGGTGACGTTCCGCACGGTGGCCGACGAATGGCTCGCGGGGAAAGCCACGCGGAAGGCCAAAACGGTGGCGGGGTACAAGTCACTGCTTGACAATCTGATCCTGCCCGAGTGGGGCGATATGAAGCTCAAGGAGATTACCCACGGTGCCCTCCAACGTTGGGTCAGTGGGCTATCCGCCAACGGGTCTGCACGATTTGAGGGCAAGGGGCTGTCGGCCTCGCGGGTGGTGCAGGCGCACCAGTGCATGAACGCCGTACTCAAGTACGCCATACGAACCGACAGGCTGACAAAGAACGCTGCCGCAGGGATCGAGCTACCCCGCAGAACAGGGCTGGATCGCCGTTATCTCAGCCACGAGCAACTATGGGAAATCGCCAGCCACACTGGGCAATGCGCAAAGGGCGAGAGTTGGGGCAAGCTAGGACTGCTGACGCTCACGCTCGGTTACTGCGGCTTGAGATTCGGCGAGGCGATTGCGTTGCGGGCGAAGGACTTTAGCGACCAAACCATCACGGTTCGGGCGTCGGTGACCAAGGTGGCCGGCAGGGGATACGTGGAGGACACAACCAAGACGCACCGGACTCGCTGGGTGCCGGTTCCCGAATTTCTATGGGAAATGTTCGAAGACGAATCGATGTGGGGGCCGCTGCCCAAGGACCCTAACGCGCTCGTGTTCCCCGGCCGCAACGGTGGATACTTGACCAGTTTCGAATACCGCCACGTCTTCGACCAGGCCGCGGAAGACATCGGCATGGAGGGCTTGGTACCCCATGAGTTGCGTCATACGTGCGCCTCGCTGGCGATTGCCTCGGGCGCGAACGTGCTTGCCGTACAGCGCCTACTCGGCCACGCCACTGCATCGATGACGCTGGATTTATACGCCCACCTGTTCTCGGACGACCTGACTGCAGTGGCCAAGTCACTGGACGCTGCGGTCAGGGCCGGCGGGTGGTATGAGTGATGCTGCGGTACGGCTGCGGTATATACCAACTCGTTAGGACCCCGCATCGATTACCTAAAAGGCTTATTTACCTGGCAGTTCTCAGGTGCCCTCGGTGAGATTCGAACTCACACTGTACGGGTTTTGAATCCGTTTCCTCTGCCAGTTGGGATACGAGGGCGCGGCCTCTTACCTTAGAGGCAGCCTCCTACCATAAAGGATCGGGAGTGCTCAGCTGTGTCACCGCCCCCGAGGTCGCTGGTCTGAGGCGTTCACGACACAATATCCGTCATGACAGGCCCCACGACCGACACCGACGCCGCTGTGCCGCGCCGGGTCCTGATCGCTGAAGACGAAGCGCTCATCCGAATGGATCTCGCCGAAATGCTCCGAGAGGAGGGTTACGAGATCGTCGGCGAGGCAGGCGACGGACAGGAAGCTGTCGAACTCGCCGAGCGCCATCAGCCGGACCTGGTGATCATGGATGTGAAGATGCCGCGCCGCGACGGCATCGACGCGGCCTCGGAGATAGCCAGCAAGCGCATCGCCCCGATTGTGGTGTTGACCGCCTTCAGCCAACGCGACTTGGTGGAAAGGGCGCGGGACGCCGGCGCGATGGCCTATCTGGTGAAGCCGTTCACCATCAGCGACCTCATCCCGGCCATCGAATTGGCCGTCAGCCGCTTCAGTGAGATCGCCGAGCTCGAACGCGAAGTGGCGTCGCTGTCCGACCGGCTGGAGACCCGCAAGCTCGTGGAGCGCGCGAAAGGGCTGCTGCAGAGCGAACAGGGCATGACCGAGCCCGAGGCCTTCAAGTGGATTCAACGGGCCGCGATGGACCGCAGGACCACGATGAAGCGGGTGGCCGAAGTCGTTTTGGAGACCTTGGATCCGTCCAAAGACGCCTAATTCTCGGTCATGGGCTCCGACGACAGCCATCGATTGTGAACCCACGGCGTCGACTGTGCGGTGGGGGCGAAGAAACGCCGAGGACCGCCGCCGCGGTTGCACATTGAAAGCCTTGGTTACACAACACCAGCGCCCAAAGCCGTTGACCGCCAGCGGCCACAGACCCTAGCGGGCGACGATCACCGACGACCCATGCCCGAACAGCCCCTGGTTTGCGGTGACGCCGACCTTGGCGTTTTCGACCTGTCGGCCGGTGGCCTGACCCCGCAGCTGCCAGGTCAGCTCGCAGACCTGGGCGATCGCCTGGGCGGGAATGGCCTCGCCGAAGCACGCCAGCCCGCCCGACGGGTTGACCGGAACTCTGCCGCCGATCGTGGTGGCGCCGCTGCGCAGCAGCTCCTCGGCTTCGCCCTTGGCGCACAGCCCCAGATGCTCGTACCAATCGAGTTCCAGCGCGGTGGACAGGTCGTAGACCTCGGCCAGGTTCACGTCCTCGGGGCCGATGCCCGCCTCGGCGTAGGCGGCGTCAAGGATCTGATCCTTGAACACCCGCTCCGGTGCGGCCACGGCGGCGGTGGAATCCGTTGCGATGTCGGGTAATTCGGGCAGATGTTGCGGGTAGCGCGGAGTGACCGTGCTGACCGCCCGCACCGAAGGCACGCCGTCGAGCGAGCCGAGGTGCTTGCGGGCGAACTCGGCGCTGGCGACGATCAGCGCCGCCGCGCCGTCGGAGGTCGCGCAGATGTCGAGCTGGCGCAGCGGGTCGGACACCACCGGACTGGCCAGCACGTCCTCCACCGAGGACTCCTTGCGGTAGCGGGCATTCGGGTTCTGCAGGCCGTGTTGGGAATTCTTGACCTTCACCGCCGCGAAGTCCTCGGAGGTCGCGCCGTAGAGGTCCATCCGCCGGCGCGCGAGCAACGCGAAGTACACCGGATTCATCGCACCGATGAGGTGGAAGCGCTGCCAGTCGGGGTCGTTCTTGCGCTCGCCGCCGACCGGGGCGAATGCGCCCTTGGGCGTGGTGTCGGCGCCGATGACCAGCGCGACGTCACAGAAGCCGGCCAGGATGTGAGCGCGGGCGCTCTGCAGCGCCTGCGAACCGCTGGCGCATGCGGCGTAGCTCGAGCTGACCGGCACACCGTTCCAACCGAGCTTCTGGGCGAACGTCGACCCCGCGATGAAGCCCGGGTAGCCGTTGCGGATGGTGTCGGCGCCCGCAACCAACTGGATCTGCTGCCAGTCCAGCCCCGCCTCGGCCAGCGCGGCGCGGGCGGCGACCACCCCGTATTCGGTGAAGTCGCGGCCCCATTTGCCCCAGGGGTGCATTCCGGCGCCAAGGATGTAGAGCGGTTCGGGAGTACTCACGATGCGATCCTCCAAGCGTGCACGATGCGCTCCACACCGGCGTCGTCGGTGAACAGCGGCATCGTGGTCAGCTCCATGTCCATGCCAACCTTCAGATCGGCCGCCAGCGTGCCCTCGACCACCTTGCCCAGCACGATGATTCCCTCGTCGGCCAGCTCCACCGCGGCGATGGCGAACGGCTCAAACGGGTCTGCGGCCGGGTACGGCGTGGGTGGGGGATACCGATTCTCGGTGTAGCTCCACAACTTTCCCCGGGTCGACAACGCGACGGACTCTAGGGCATCGCTCGAGCACGCCGGGTTGGGGCAGTTGTTCTCCCGCGGCGGGAAAACGTAGGTCCCGCACTCGGGGCACTTGCTGCCGATCAGATGGGCGTTTCCGGCGTCATCGGTGGCGAACCACCCGTCGATCGCGGGTTCATGAGTGGTGACCTCGGGCACTGGGCCAGACTACCCAGCCCAAACGCAAAACTGAAACGTGTTGCAGTTCTGCTGGTGGCACGGTTAGGGCGCTCAGCCCGTCACACCGGGTGCTTAGAGTGAGATCCGTGCCCGCCACGAAAACCACTACGAAGGCCAGCGAGGAACAAACCACGCCGACGCTGATGCTGCTGGACGGCAACTCGCTGGCGTTTCGGGCGTTCTATGCGCTGCCCGCCGAGAACTTCAAAACCCGCGGCGGGCTAACCACCAACGCGGTCTACGGCTTCACCGCGATGCTGATCAACCTGCTGCGCGACGAAGCCCCGACGCATATCGCCGCGGCCTTCGACGTGTCCCGGCAGACCTTTCGGTCCGAGCGTTACCCGGAGTACAAGGCCAATCGGTCGGCGACTCCCGACGAGTTTCGCGGCCAGATCGACATCACCAAGGAAGTCCTCGCGGCGCTGGGCATCACCGTGCTCGCCGAGGAGGGGTTCGAGGCGGACGACCTGATCGCGACCCTGGCCACCCAGGCCGAGAACGAGGGCTACCGGGTGCTGGTGGTCACCGGCGACCGCGACTCTTTGCAATTGGTCAGTGACAACGTGACGGTGCTGTATCCGCGCAAGGGGGTCAGCGAGTTGACCCGATTCACCCCGGATGCCGTCGTCGAGAAGTACGGGTTGACGCCCCAGCAGTACCCCGACTTCGCCGCCCTGCGCGGTGACCCCAGTGACAACCTGCCGGGCATCCCCGGCGTGGGGGAGAAGACCGCCTCCAAATGGATCGGCGAATACGGGTCACTACAGGGGCTGGTGGACAACGTCGACTCGGTGCGCGGCAAGGTGGGCGACGCGCTGCGCGCACATCTGGCCAGTGTCATCCGCAACCGCGAGCTGACCGACCTCGTCAAGGATGTGCCGTTGGCGCAGACACCGGACACGTTGCGGCTGCAGCCGTGGGATCGCGACCAGATTCACCGGCTCTTTGACGACCTGGAGTTCCGGGTGTTGCGGGACCGGCTGTTCGAAACCCTGGCCGCGGTGGAGCCCGAGGTCGACGAGGGCTTCGACGTGCGCGGCGGCGCGCTGGAAGCCGGCGAGCTGGCCGTGTGGCTGGCCGAGCACAGCTCGGGCAAGCGGTTCGGCCTCGCCGTCGTGGGCACCCACCTGGCCTACGACGCCGACGCCACCGCGCTGGCCATCGTCTCGGCCGACGGCGAGGGGCGCTACATCGACACCGCGACGCTGGATCCCGAAGACGAAGCGGCGCTGGCGTCTTGGCTGGCCGACCCCGGTCCACCCAAGGCGTTGCACGAAGCCAAGCTCGCGATGCACGACCTGGCCGGGCGGGGCTGGACGCTGGCCGGTGTCACCTCCGACACCGCGCTGGCGGCCTACCTGGTGCGCCCGGGGCAGCGCAGCTTCTCCCTCGACGACCTTTCGCTGCGCTACCTGCGCCGCGAACTTCGCGCCGAAAACCCTCAGCAGCAACAGCTTTCGTTGCTCGACGACACCGAGGGCACCGATGAGCAGGCGGTGCAGACGCTGATCCTGCGCGCCGTGGCGGTGCTGGATCTGGCCGAGGCGCTCGACGAGGAGCTGGCCCGCATCAATTCCACCTCGCTGTTGAGTGGCATGGAACTGCCGGTGCAGGCGGTGCTGGCCGGGATGGAAAACGCAGGTATCGCAGTCGATTTGGATCTGCTCACCGAACTGCAGAGCGATTTCGCCCACCAGATCCGCGATGCGGCCGAGGCGGCGTACGCGGTGATCGGCAAGCAGATCAACCTGGGCTCGCCGAAACAGCTGCAGGCGGTGCTCTTCGACGAGCTGGAAATGCCGAAGACCAAGCGCACCAAGACCGGCTACACCACCGACGCGGACGCCCTGCAATCGCTTTTCGACAAGACCGGCCATCCTTTCCTGCAGCATCTGCTGGCCCACCGCGACGCCACTCGGCTCAAAGTCACCGTCGACGGGTTGCTGAACTCGGTGGCCTCCGACGGGCGCATCCACACCACGTTCAACCAAACCATCGCCGCGACCGGCAGGTTGTCGTCGACGGAGCCGAATCTGCAGAACATTCCGATCCGCACCGAGGCGGGCCGGCGGATTCGCGACGCTTTCGTCGTCGGTAACGGCTACAGCGAGCTGATGACGGCCGACTACAGCCAGATCGAGATGCGCATCATGGCCCATCTCTCCAAGGACGACGGTCTCATCGAGGCGTTCAACACCGGCGAGGACCTGCACTCGTTCGTCGCCTCGCGCGCGTTCGGCGTCCCCATCGACGAGGTCACCGCCGAGTTGCGCCGCCGGGTCAAGGCGATGTCCTACGGCCTGGCCTATGGATTGAGCGCGTACGGACTTTCCGCCCAGCTGAAGATCTCCACCGAAGAAGCCAAAGATCAGATGGAGCAATACTTCGCGCGATTCGGCGGAGTGCGCGACTACCTGATGCAGGTCGTGGAGCAGGCCCGTAAGGACGGGTACACGTCAACGGTCTTCGGCCGCCGCCGCTACCTCCCCGAACTCGACAGCAGCAACCGTCAGGTGCGCGAAGCCGCCGAGCGGGCGGCGCTCAACGCGCCCATTCAGGGCAGCGCGGCCGACATCATCAAGGTGGCGATGCTGGAGGTCGACAAGGCGATCAAAGACGCCGGGCTTACGTCTCGGATCCTGCTGCAGGTGCACGACGAGCTGCTGTTCGAGGTCGCGTCCGGCGAGCGAGATGCGTTGGAGGCGCTGGTGCGCGACAAGATGGGCGGGGCGTATCCGCTCGACGTCCCGCTGGAGGTCTCGGTGGGTTACGGCCGCTCCTGGGACTCCGCCGCGCATTAGCGCGCGTGCGCCGCACTCAGGGCCCCCGAGGGCGTATCAGCTGCTCAAACACCCGCCGAGCTGCGGGTACCGCCCGTGCACACCGAGCCGCTCCGCAGCCGAATTTGCCGCGGTGTCAAATTCGGGGCAACGGTTTGACCCGAATCGACGGCGCTGAGTTTGGCCACCATGTGCACAGTCGAGTAGCCTCGACAGGTAAATCCCAATTGTCCCTACGACCAAACCTGTCCGGAGCAACCCAACAACATGCCGAGTCCCGCCGTCACCTCGCCGCAAGTAGCCGTCAACGACATTGGCTCGAGCGAGGACTTTCTCGCCGCAATAGACAAAACGATCAAGTACTTCAACGATGGCGACATCGTCGAAGGCACGATTGTCAAAGTGGACCGGGACGAGGTGCTCCTCGATATCGGCTACAAGACCGAAGGGGTCATCCCCGCCCGCGAACTCTCCATCAAGCACGATGTCGACCCCAACGAGGTCGTTTCCGTCGGTGACGAGGTCGAAGCCCTGGTCCTCACCAAGGAGGACAAAGAGGGCCGCCTGATTCTCTCCAAGAAGCGCGCGCAGTACGAGCGCGCCTGGGGCACCATCGAGGCGCTCAAGGAGAAGGACGAGGCCGTCAAGGGCACCGTCATCGAGGTGGTCAAGGGTGGCCTGATCCTCGACATCGGGTTGCGCGGCTTCCTGCCCGCTTCCCTGGTCGAGATGCGTCGGGTGCGCGATCTGCAGCCGTACATCGGCAAGGAGATCGAAGCCAAGATCATCGAGCTGGACAAGAACCGCAACAACGTGGTGCTGTCGCGTCGCGCATGGCTGGAGCAGACCCAGTCCGAGGTGCGCAGCGAGTTCCTCAACCAGCTGCAGAAGGGCGCCATCCGCAAGGGCGTCGTCTCCTCCATCGTCAACTTCGGCGCCTTCGTCGACCTCGGCGGTGTGGACGGCCTGGTGCACGTCTCCGAGCTGTCCTGGAAGCACATCGACCACCCGTCCGAGGTTGTGCAGGTCGGCGACGAGGTCACCGTCGAGGTGCTCGACGTCGACATGGACCGCGAGCGGGTTTCGTTGTCGCTGAAGGCGACTCAGGAAGACCCGTGGCGCCACTTCGCCCGCACCCACGCCATCGGGCAGATCGTGCCCGGCAAGGTCACCAAGCTGGTTCCGTTCGGTGCGTTCGTGCGTGTCGAGGAGGGCATCGAAGGTCTGGTGCACATCTCCGAGCTGGCCGAGCGCCACGTCGAGGTTCCCGACCAGGTGGTTGCCGTCGGCGACGACGCGATGGTCAAGGTCATCGACATCGACCTGGAGCGCCGCCGAATCTCGTTGTCGCTCAAGCAGGCCAACGAGGACTACACCGAGGAGTTCGACCCGGCGAAGTACGGCATGGCCGACAGCTACGACGAGCAGGGCAACTACATCTTCCCCGAGGGCTTCGACTCCGAGACCAACGAATGGCTCGAGGGATTCGACAAGCAGCGCAACGAGTGGGAAGCCCGCTACGCCGAGGCCGAGCGCCGGCACAAGATGCACACGACGCAGATGGAGAAGTTCGCCGCCGCCGAGGCCGCCGGGCACGCCGAGCAGTCACCGGGCAACGGTGCTCCTCCGGAGAAGGCGGGCGGATCGCTGGCCAGCGATGCGCAATTGGCCGCTCTGCGGGAGAAACTCGCCGGCAACGCGTGACGTTTACCTGACCACGCCATGCTGCGTATCGGGTTGACCGGTGGCATCGGCGCCGGCAAGTCGGCGCTGTCGTCCGCCTTCGCGCAATGCGGTGCAGTCATCGTCGATGGGGACGTCATCGCGCGTGAGGTGGTTCAGCCGGGAACCGAGGGCTTGGCCTCGCTGGTCGAGGCATTCGGAAGCGACATACTGCTCCCGGACGGATCGCTGGATCGACCGGCGTTGGCGGCCAAAGCGTTTCGCGACGACGAGGCACGCAAGACGCTAAACGGGATAGTCCACCCGCTGGTGGGCAATCGCCGTTCGGAAATCATCGCGTCGGTGCCCGAGGATTCCGTTGTCGTCGAGGACATTCCGCTGCTGGTGGAGTCCGGGATGGCGCCGCTGTTCCCGCTCGTCGTCATCGTGTACGCCGATGTCGAGGTGCGGCTGCGGCGCCTGGTCGACCAGCGCGGCATGCCGGAGGATGACGCCCGCGCCAGGATCGCCGCGCAGGCCAGCGACGAGCAGCGCCGCGCGGTCGCCGACATCTGGCTGGACAACTCGGGCAGCACCGAGGACTTGGCGCAGCGCGCCCACGCTGTGTGGAACGACCGCATCGTCCCGTTCGCGCACAACCTGAGCGCGCAGCAGATCGCCCGGGCTCCGGCCCGGTTGGTGCCGCCCGACCCGAGTTGGGCGGACCAGGCGCAACGAATCGTGAACCGCCTGCGGACCAGCTGCGGTCACCGGGCGCTGCGGGTCGACCACATCGGATCGACCGCCGTGCCGGACCTCGCCGCCAAGGACGTCATCGACGTCCAGATCACCGTCGAATCCCTCGCCGTCGCAGACGAACTCGTCGAGCCGTTGCTGTCCGCCGGGTACCCACGCGTCGAAGGCATCACCGAGGACGTGGCCAAGGACGATGCCCGCAGCACGGTGGAACGGTACGACCACAAGGACGATCCGACGCTGTGGTTCAAGCGAATTCACGGCTCGGCGGATCCCGGCCGACCGACGAATGTGCACATTCGGGTGGATGGTTGGCCCAATCAGCAGTTCGCGCTGCTGTTCGTGGACTGGTTGACCGCCAACCCCGAGGCCCGTGCCGACTATCTGAACGTCAAGCGCGCCGCCGAAAAGGCCGGTGGCGGAGACACCGCGGCCTACGTCGAGGCCAAGGAGCCATGGTTCGTCGAGGCCTACCGCCGGGCATGGACGTGGGCCGACTCGACGGGTTGGAAGCCCTAGCCCGTATCTACGGCAATGGGGCGCCGCATTGCAGCGCCCCATTGTTGGGATCGCTGTTACCGGCCGCCGGCCTCACCATCTGGTCGGCCTGAACGAAAACGTTGTCGTCGGCGTCGATCTCGCAGTGCACATTGGCGGCGTAGGGGAAATGCAGCACAATCCTCAGGCCGGCTTGCGCCGGGTCGGGAAGCACGGTGTTGGCTTCGAAGACGTTGCCGGGCATGGACGGAAGGCCGGTGGTGCTCGTCTGACCGCCGTTGGTCACGAACGTGGCCTGACTACCGGTCGTCAGCGCGTCGATCCTGGCCCGATAGGTGATGTTGTGCAGATCAGCTCGTGCTGTCGCCGGATTCAGCTGGGCACCGACGGCGATGACGATCGCCGCGGCGATCACCGCAAACCTGCGGCCATGGGGGCTCATAGCAGCTGAGATTACGCCCACCGTCGCCCGGTCCACCAGGCTGTTCGGTGCGGGCTAGGGCTGGCAGTGCGGACACCAGAACGACATCCGGCCGCCGATCCGGCCCCGGCAGAGATGGGCACCGCAGCGCGGACAGTGCGGGTCCGGATCATCGCGTGCACCGGTGAGCCAGCGCGACAGGCCGGGGACCCGGCCGTGGCGTACCGCGGTGTGCAGCACTTGCGCCATTGCACGGTGCAAGTCCTTGACGTCGTCATCGCTCAACTCCGCAACGGGAAGGGTGGGCCGTAGTCTGGCCCGCCAGCAGATTTCGTCGACGAGCAGATTGCCGAGTCCCGCGATCACCGACTGGTCCATGAGTGTCGGCTTCAGCTGCCTGGCACCCTTGCCCCGCCCGCCAACCACGTCGCGAAACTCCCGCAGGCCCATCCCCAGCGCGTCGGGTCCCTGCGAACCCAACACGTCGGCGAGCGCGTCGTCGTCGGCGGCGAGCCAGACCCCCCGCAGCTTGCGCAGGTCGGCGTAGCGCAGCTCACCTTTGTCGAGCGACACCACCAGTCGCTCATACTTTTCCGGCTCGGCGCCGGCGTCGGCGTAGTAGGGGTGTCCGGTCATGCCACTGTGGATCACCAGCGTCGGACCGTCGGTCGGCAACATCAGCCATTTGCCGTGCCGGCGCGGGACTTCGAAGCGGTGCCCCACCAGACGCCGGGCCAGCGCGCTGGCGGAGGCGTTGCGCAGGATCCCGGGGTCCCGGACGTCTACGTGTTGAATCCGGCGGCGGGGCAAGGTTTTAGCAAGCTCGCGCCGGAACCCCTCGACGTCCGGCAGTTCAGGCACGAAGTTTCGCCAAATCCGCGCGGATGATCTCGCCGGCAGCACCTACGACAACAGGGCGCATGAGCGCCAGGATAACCCTCCAAGTGCGAGGCCTGACCGCTTGCGTGCGCCGGCACCCTCGTCAAAATCACTGGCCCACAGCGATTCGAAGAATTCGTCCGCGAGATACGTCGGTGCCTGTTGCGCGATGCGGCCGGCGGGCGGAAGCGTCCGCTACGCCGGTGGCATCAAGACGGTGTCGATCATGTACACCGTTGCGTTGGCGGTGGGCACGCCACCGCAGACGACGCCGGCGCTGTTAGCGGTCAGATTGGTGCCCTGGCCACTGACCGTCAGGTTGGCGCCCTGCAAAGTCTTGTGCGTTCCAATCACATTTGCCGGGCTGAGCTGACCCTGGACCACGTGGTAGGTCAAGATATTGTTCAGCATCGCTGAATTGGTTTTCAGCTGGTCGATCGTCGCCGGCGGCAGCTTGCTGAACGCGTCGTCGGTCGGTGCGAACACCGTGTACTGGCCGTTGTTCAGGGTGTCCACGAGATTGACCTGGGGGTTGAGCTTGCCCGAGACCGCCGCCGTCAGTGTCGTGAGCATCGGATTGTTGGACGCAGCGACGGCGACGGGGTCTTGCGACATCCCCTGCACCGAGGCTGGACCGTTGGGATGAGCGCTCGCGTAGTCGGCGCATCCGGGCCCGACCAGATCGGCCGCTGTAGCCACGGGGGAGGTGGCCACTGCGAAGCCCACGATGGTCGCCGCTGCAAGACCGCTGGCCGTCAGCGGCTTCTTGTTCACCTTCATCGGTTTCTCCTCACGATCGTCGACGCGACCCTGTGCCGCGTCATTCGCTCCTGCCATCGGAGATTCGGAGCGGTCACCCCTTCGGATTGCTCGCATCCGCGGATCGACGCTGATCAGCCGTAGGTGAACGAAAACACCTGTAACCCTTTGCTGGGTCGTACCTCGAGCGTCGTGTTTCCAGAATCGTCGTCAGCGACGATCTGATGTGACGTCGGGGGACCGCCGACCGGCAGCGTCGTCGATTGCCCGCCGCGTAGCACCGTGACGATCCCTGTGCCACCAACGACCATGAAGACGTCCCTGGCGTGATAGTTCAGTTTGATGCTGGACTGGTCGCTATCGGCTGTGGCGCCCTGGTAGTCCAGCGACCACGGCCCGCGCAGAGCGAAACTGTCAGCGGCAAGCGTTCGGGGATAGTCGAATGTTGCTGAGCCTTCGTCATATTGACCGCCGCCGCCGTAGTTGACGACTTTGCCGACCCCGAAGTATGTCTCGGGCGTGGTCCGGTGCTGTGGGGTGGTATCGGTGGAGTCCACTGGTGGGGGAAGGGATGCCCTGGGGCTGGTGCGGCTGAGTAGCTGTCGGATCAACCGCTCGGTGACGTTGTAATCGCCTTCCCCGAATTTGATGTGCCGCACCACCCCGTCGGCGTCGATCAAGTACTCCGCGGGCCAGTATCGATTGCGGTAGTTGGTCCACGTGGAGTAACCGTTGTCGAGTGCGATCGGGTACCTGATGCCGAGGTCTGCGGCTCCCTTGGCGACGTTTCCTGGCACTCTTTCGAATGCGTACTCGGGCGTGTGCACCCCGATGACCTCGAAGTTGTCGTCGTGGTACGCGTTGTCCCAGCCGACGACATGGGGTATCGCACGTTGGCAGTTGATGCAGGAGTACGCCCAGAAGTCGATCAACACGACCTTGCCGCGCTGTGCTTTCAGGTCGATCGGTTTGTCACCGGGAGTGTTCAGCCAGCCGGCAATGCCCTTCAGGTCTGGTGCCGGACCGCAGCTTTCCAGTTCGGTGGCGCCGTTGCTGCAGTCGGAAAGCTGTGCGTTCTGTTCGTTGACGATGCCGGAAAGGTTGAGCTTTTCCCGCACGTGATGATCGCCGGCGAGTTTGTCCTGCAGGGCGCTCGTGTAGTCGGGAACCGCCTGTTGCAGCAACGCGGGCGCGTCGAACACCAGAGCCACCGCGAGCGCGATTGTGACTACCCCTGCGGCTATTCGAATCCCGCGCTGCCGGCGTCGGAAAGCGCTCACCCGTTGCGCCACTTGCCGACCCGCCAGCGCGAAGAACAGGAGAGGCAGCGCCGCGCCGACGGCGAAGGCACCCGTCAGCACAACCGTGGACGGCCCGATAGACGCTGTGGCGCCGGCAACAACGATTGCGGCCAGTACGGGCCCCGCGCACGGCACGTAGAGCACTCCCAGTGCCAGCCCAACTCCGAAACCGTTGCCGCGATTGCCGAAGTGCTTCTGCGGGATGCGCGTGAACGGGCGCTCCAAGAACTGTTCGATCTTCGGAAAGATCAGGCCCAACCCGATGGCGACCAAGGCCGCCAGCGCGATCCAGCGAATGGCGTCCTGCGGCAGCCCCAGCAGTGATAGCAGAGTCGATCCCATCAACGTGACCAGGCTGAAGCTCACTAACAGGCCGACGATGATTCGGTAGGGACGCAACCGTTGCGACAGTGAACGATTCGGGCCGTCGCCCGCTGAGTCGGCACCATGGTCGTGGGCGCCGGCAAAGAAGATGACCGGCAGCACCGGCAGGATGCACGGCGATACGCCGGTGATCAAGCCTCCGACCAAGCCGATCAGCGCGAGAGTCAACATGACTGCTATTCGCAGCCGGCCCGGCCGCGGATCGCATTGACCATGCGTGCTCAACCGACGTTCCAACACGCCAAAGGCAGCCGGGTAAGTCGACCCGGCTGCCTTTGGTTGGCGCCCGTAGGTTTACTGGCCTACAGGCATAAGCACGGTGTCAATCATGTAGACCGTCGCATTGGCGGTGTGCACCCCTCCGCATACCAGACCCGCATCGTTGATTTTGAGGGCGTTCCCCTGGCCGGTCACGTTCACATTGCCGCCTTGCAGGCTCGCATGGCTGCCGTCGATCTTGTTCGGGCTCGTCTGTCCCTGTACGACGTGGTAGGTCAGGATGCTTTTGAGCATCGGTGCGTCGGTCTTCAGCTTGTCGAGGGTCGCCGCGGGAAGCTTGTCGAATGCGGCATTCGTCGGCGCGAACACCGTGTACTGACCGTTGTTGAGGGTGTCAACCAGGTTGACCTGTGGATTGAGCTTGCCTGACAGCGCCGACGTCAACGTGGTGAGCATCGGGTTGTTCGCCGCCGCGGTGGCGACCGGATCCTGTGCCATCCCGGCGACCGAGCCGGCACCGGTTGGGTTCTGTTTTGCGTAGTCCGAGCAACCCGGACCGATCAGGTCAGCGGCGGGGTCGACGGTGACCGATGTTGTCACGGACATGGTCGCGCTGCCGGCCGGGGAGGTAGTCGGCCCAGCCGCCGAGTCCCTGCCTGAACATCCCGACAAGCCGACTAGCAGTGCGGTTGCCGCCAGCCCGGTGGCAGCGACCGTTCTTGCCCGAGCATTCCTCATTGCATTCGACTCCTTTGTCATGGGCGGCCGTCTGCCGCCGATTTTCGGCCGGACAGCCGTTATTCGGACACGATCGGGTTTTGGACGGAAAACGGGTTGCGCCAGCGGGGACGAGCCGTCACGTCCGCGCGATTCGGGCTCTGCAACGTCCGTGACTGGGTCGGCCGCGAATACCCGTTGTGGACGTCGTCGCAGCCGGTGAGTCGGCGTGCGTGCAGGAGGCGCGGGTGGACTCGTTACGCTATCGCGCCATGGGTAGTTCGGCGCGCACCGGCGGCGAGCTTGACACGTTGCTGCGCCGGGTGGCCGACCACGACGCCGACGCGTTCGCGCAGCTGTACGACCGGACGCGCGCGCGGGTGTTCGGATTGGTGATCCGAATTCTTCGCGATCCCGGATACAGCGAAGAGACGACCCAGGAAATTTATCTGCAGTTGTGGCGCAATGCCCATGCCTACGATCCGACGGCGGGAAGTGCGATGGCGTGGATCTTGTCGCTGGCGCACCGTCGGGCCGTGGACCGCGTCCGGGTGGAACAAGCCGCGACCGATCGTGAATCACGCTACGGCGCACGCACTGTCGAGCGTGACCGCGACGTTGTCGCCGACGCGGCCCTTTCCCGCGATGAACGCAACCGGGTTGTGGAATGCCTCGAGGGGCTGACGCCGGCCCAGCGTCAGTGCATCGAATTGGCCTACTATCAGGGCCTGACCTATGCTCAGGTTTCCGCGCAGCTCGCACAGAATCACTCGACGATCAAATCGCGGATGCGAGATGCGCTGAGCAAACTTCGTCGTTGTTTGGATGTGCCATGAGTGACCCATCCGATTTCACCCTGCTGGAGCTGGCCGGCGCCTACGCGCTGGATGCCGTCTCCGACCGCGAGCGTGCGGACATCGAACGACGCCTCGCTGCTGCGTCGCCCTCGGTGGCCGAGGCGTTTCTCGCCGAAGTACGTGCGGTACGCGAGACGATGGCCGTTGTGTCGGCACACACCGAGCTGGATCCGCCGCCGGCGCTGCGCGAAAGGGTCTTGCAGGCCGTCGAACCCACCGACTCGCGCCGAAGCCATTGGCGCACAGCTGTATTGGCGGCTGCCGCCGCGATAGTCGCCGCGGTGATCGCTACGGGCATCACCGTGGCGTTGCGCCCGACTCCAACACCGTCCACGGCTGAAGATGTCTTTGGCGCGGCAGACGTTCGCACCGCGACCGCGGAACTCCCGGCCGGTGGTTCCGCAACCGTTGTGTTCTCCCGAGAACGCAACGCCGCGGTGGTCGTGCTGAACAACGTCGCGCCACCGCGCCCCGACGCTGTCTACGAAATGTGGCTGATCGATCAGAACGGGCCTCGACCGGCAGGCACCATGGGCGCGGACACCGTCAAACCGTCTACCACCGCCGTTCTGCCCGACCTCGGCCACAGCACCGCGCTGGCGCTCACTACCGAGCCGGGGTCGGGCTCCGCCCATCCGACCAGCACGCCGTTTCTCAAACTGTCCTTGAGCTGAGCCAGGTCAACGGCATGCCGCGGTGTGCCAACCACCGCGACAGGTCATAGCCGTTGCCCGCCAACCCGTCGACGGCGGCCACGGCGCGTCGCACCGCCCGCTCGGCGGCCTCGGGGGTCAGCAATCCGTGGCGGACGGCATCCAGCAGCTCGTCGATGTCGGTGAGTTCGGCTCTGGCCCCGGTGCGGACCTCGATGTCCAAGTAATGGTCTTCGGAATGCCACACGGTAGGGCCGGGCAGGTATTCGCCCACATCCAGGTAGTAGTCATGGTCGCGTTCGTGCCCGGGATTGAAGTGAAACACCGTGGCGCGCAAGCCCAACGACGGCAGCAGCCACGACTCGAGGTAATGGAACTGTGCACGACCGGGAGTGGGGCGGGCTACGTAAAGGCCCCACGGCTGCACCGCGTACTCGTCGACGGTCCGCACGATGCCCTTGGGATCGGTGTTTGTGCGGGCCAGGAGATCGAACGTCTCGTGCTTCGGCGGGTGAATGGTGTCACCCTACCGCTGCCGGGCCACGCGCTATCGGCGCAACCGGATCCGCCACCGCACGAAGCCGGCGTAGAAAAGCGACAAGGCGGCCAGCATGCCCATGTCGAGCAGCCAGATCTTCGACGTGTGTTGCCAGAACCGATCCTGGGACAACAGCGAATCGGGCACCAGGTGGCGCAGATCCACCGTCGACGACGCCGCGGCATAACCCCAGCGCGCCGGCATTGCCCACGAAAGCTGGTTCAAACCGAGCCGGCCGGTCACCGGCACCATCCCGCCGCACAGCACCAGCTGCGCCATCACCGTCACCACGAACAGCGGCATGATCTGCTCGCTGGAGCGCACCAGCGACGAAATCGCCAGGCCGAGAATGGCCGACGCGACACAGGTCGCCGCGACGGTGGCGAACAGTTCGAAGGTGGCACCGATGGTCGAGTGGCCGAACAGCACCGCGCCGCGCGTCGGGGCGCTCTTGCCGAGCACCACGATGGCCGTGACGATCGCCGACTGCAGTATCGCGAATCCGCAGAACACCGCGCTCTTGGCGAGCAGGTAGGCGGTGGTCGACAACCCGACCGCTTGTTCACGCTGGAAGATGGGCCGTTCACCGACCAGATCGCGAATTGTCAACGCGGTGCCCATGAATGCCGCCGCCGGCATCAGCAGGGCCAGGATCTGCGCGGCTTCGTCGGGCGTGCCCGCGTTGGGTGCGGGGACATGAAACCCATTGTTTCCCGGCACCGTCAGAGACAGCGAGCCGAGGATGAACGGCAGCAGCGCGAGGAAGACGAAATAAGCGCGGTCGGCGATCACCAGGCGGACCTGCCGCCGGGCGATGGTCGAGATCTGGCGCCGCACGCTGGTGTGAACCGGTTCGCCGAGGCTGCTCGGCTCGTCGCTCTTGTCCGGCAGGTACCGCTGCGGCCGCTTCTCGGCCTCGTTCTGCTCCAGGAAGCGGCGGTTGGCTTCGTCGGGGTCGGCGCCGACCTGGGTGAAGATCTTCGCCCAGTTGGTGGTGCCCATCGCCCCACCGATCTGGTCGGGGGCGCCGCAGTAGGCGGTCTTGCCGCCGGGAGCCATGAGCAATACCTGGTCGCACACGTCCAGGTAGGACAGCGAGTGCGTCACGACCAGCACGACCCGACCGGCATCGGCCAACTGACGCAGCATCGTCATGACCTGCAAATCGAGCGCGGGATCGAGACCCGATGTCGGCTCGTCGAGGATCAGCAACGACGGCCCGGTCAGCAGCTCGAGTGCCACCGAGGCGCGTTTGCGCTGGCCCCCGGACAGCTTCTCGACGCGGGTATCGGCGTGCTTGGTCAGGTCGAGTTCTTCGAGCACCTGGGCAACGACCTGGGCTCGGTCCGCTTTGCTGGTGTCCGGTGGCAGTCGCAGCTCAGCGGCGTAGCCCAGCGCCTGGTTGATAGTGAGCTGGCGATGCACCACGTCGTCCTGCGGGACCATGCCGATCCTGCTGCGCAGGGACGCGTATTCGGCGTGAATGTTGTGTCCCTCGAAGGTGACTGAACCGGCCGTCGGTGTGGTGTAACCGGCGATGAGCCGGGCCAGGGTGCTCTTTCCGGCACCCGAACCGCCGATCACGGCGGTCAACGTGCCGGGGCGCGCGGTCAGGAAAATGTCGTCGAGCAGTTGTTTGCCGTTGTCGACGACGTACCTGACGTTGCGCACCTCGAGCCCGCCGGTGCGAGCGGCGGCGCTGCCTTGTTCGGTCAGGGTGCCGTCGCGGAACACCAGGTCGACGTTGCCGATGGTGACGATGTCGTCCTCCGACAGGATTGCGGACCCGACCCGCGTGCCGTTGACGAACGTTCCGTTGACGCTGTTGTCCCGGATCTCGGTGCCCAGTTGGGTGGGAACCAAGGTGGCGTGCTGACGTGACGCCAAGACATCGGAGACGACGATGTCGTTCTCGGGGGCGCGCCCGACGGTCATGGCGCCGGCCGTGCCCGCAGCCGACGACGCGCGGGGCGAGAGCAATTTCACAAAACGCGTCGCGAGGTTCGACACATCGGCCGTTTTGGCGTCGATCACAGTGAATTCCGCCGCGGGCGTGGCGGATGGCTCGGGCGCTGCCCCGATCTCGCGCGCGCCGGGAGGGCTGACCTGCAACCTTGCCGGCGAGCCAGGGTCGATGACGGTGAGTTCCTCGGGTGGCGTGCCTCGCGACGGCGATGGCGGTGGCACCCGGGGCGGCGGCACCTGTCGCGGCGGCACCGACGGCTGCCGCGGCGGGGCATTCGGCGGTCTCGCGGGCTGCCGCGGCGGCACGGGGCGCGACGGGGCGCCCTGCGGACCACCGCGCGCCGGGCCCCTGTTCGGGCCGCCGGCCCGGGCCTGCGGGCGCTGCGGCGAGCGTGTCGGGTTTGTTTGCTCAGCGAGCGAGGACCAGGCCAGGGTCGGCGGTCCGGAGTCGTGGCTCGGCCGGACTCGTGGCGGCATGCTGGCATGACCGGTTTGGGGTCCGATCGCGAAGGTCAGGCGGGGACCTTGGGGGTTTCCCACATGAATGCTCTGGCCGTCGTGGATGTCGACCACCGGCATCCGGTAGCCGTTCAGGTAGGTGCCATTGAGCGAGCCATTGTCGATAGCCAGCCAACGGCCTTGATCGAACCGCAGGATGAGATGCGCGCGGGAGATGCGCGGATCGGCGATGCGCACGTCGGCCTGCGCGTCGCGACCGACGACCACCTCCTGGCCGGCCGCGAAGGATCGTTGGGACCCGTCATGCCGAATCGTAAGGATGGGCGGGGCGAGTCGAGTCACTACTCAAGTATCGGCCCGCGTTGGCAGTGCGCTCTATTTGACCCGGCTGTGACTTCGCTTTGTTTCGATTCGGCGACTCATAGGGCATTCATAGCCTGCTGCGACGAATCGCCCACTGCGGTGCGGCATTATTCGGATCAGGCGTTGCAATCTTCGATTGTGTCCGTGCGCGCCGAGCACAGTGTTGTGCCGGCAGACGGCAAGACGGAATAGAGGGCCCAATCGCGAGGGGCATGCCCGGTGTGCGATCCGCATCACATCGCGGCGACACCCGGGCGTTGCCGGGGCACGAGGGGGCGAGACATTGACGAACGAGCACAAGGGAACTACTCGGCGCATCGGCGCCGGGCGAGCGCTGCTGAGCAATCCGCGGCAAGCGCGTGAGGCGCTGCGGGCGGGTTTTCACTCGTTGCCCGCCATGCCCATCGGTCAGCTGTTCCGCCGGATACCCCCGGTCGATTCGGCGCCGAACGCGGAACCCCTGGTGGCGCAACAGAAAGACGAGTCCTCTGATTCGCGGGTGGCGGTGAGTAACGGCGCGTCGTTCGCCGGTTACACGATTCTGCGCCAGCTGGGCGCAGGCGGCATGGCCGAGGTTTATCTGGCCCTGCATCCCAGGCTGCCCCGCCGTGACGTGATCAAGGTCCTCGCCGAGGCGGTGACCGCCGATCCCGAGTTCCGCGAAAGATTCAATCGGGAGGCCGATCTCGCGGCGACGTTGTGGCACCCACACATCGTTGGTGTGCACGACCGCGGCGAATTCAACGGGCATCTGTGGATTTCGATGGACTACGTCGAGGGCACCGATGCCTCGCGGCTGGTCAAGGAGAACTACTCCGACGGGATGCCGATCCGCGAGGTGTGTGCCATCGTGCAAGCGGTCGCCGGCGCGCTGGACTATGCCCACGATCGCGGCCTGCTGCATCGGGACGTCAAGCCCGCCAACATCCTGCTCACCCATCCCGAAGACGGCGAGCGTCGAATCCTGTTGGCGGACTTCGGTGTCGCACGTCACCTGGGGGACATCAGCGGAATCACCGAAACCAACGTCGCGGTCGGAACGGTCGCCTACGCCGCGCCCGAGCAGCTGACCGGTTCGCCCATCGACGGCCGGGCGGACCAATATGCTTTGGCCGCAACAGCTTTCCACCTTCTGACCGGGGCGCCGCCGTTTCAGCATTCGAACCCGATCGCGGTCATCAGCCAGCACCTGCACGAGGATCCGCCGCGGCTCAGCGATTTCCGACCCGAACTGGCCGAGCTCGACGAGGTGTTCTTCCGGGCCCTCGCCAAACGACCCGAGGAGCGGTTCGAGCGGTGCCGCGCGTTCGCCACCGTCCTCCGCGAGTCGCTGGGCGATGTTTCCGAAGTCGGCGGCGGGATGCAGCCTCGCGCAGCCGTATCGACGCCGCATCGCCGCCACGGGCCGGGCGGCGCCATCGTCGGTCTGGCCCACCGGTTTTCGTCGAAGGCCCGGTGGGCGACCGCGCTGGTGTGTGCGGTCCTCATCGCCGTCGCGGCGACCTGGTCGGTCCTCTACTCCGTCCGGCCCGACGCGCCGCCGACGAACCCCGCGCTCGCGTCGAAACCGTCCGTCCCGGCCCCGAGTGCCGCACCCACCCCGGGCGGGCCGGTGCGCGGACCGGCGCTCCAAGGGACCTACCGGCTGGACTACGACCAGACCAAGCGCACCACCAACGGCGTCTCGGTCCGGCACGCCGGGCCGGCCACCAGCTGGTGGGCGTTCCGGTCGGTATGCACCGGAAACGGATGTGCGGCGACCGGCGCCCAGCTGGACGACGCGACCCACCAGGTGGCCAACACCACCGATGGCGGACAGACCGACACCCTGCGCTTCGTCGGTGGCTACTGGCAGGGCGCTCCGGTGCAGCAGCGGGTGGGCTGCACTCAACCCAATGGACAGGTCACGGCCACCCAGCAGGAAACCATCGCCTGGTCGCTGGCGCCGCAGGCCGACGGCACGCTGCGTGGCACGTTGACCGAGAGCGTGCTGAGCAATGAGTGCGGCGCTCAGGGGGCGGTGGTGCGGGTGCCCGTCGTCGCCACCCGGACCGGGGATGCGCCCGCCAAGGTGACGCTGAGCGACCCCGCCCAGGCGATCAACACCTCGACCACCGCGTCCGCCCCGGCGCCGCCGGTGCTCGGCGGGGTGTGCAGTGACGTCGGCAAGGTCGCCTACGACCCGACCAACAGCGAGGAGATCGTCTGCGAGGGCAGTAGCTGGGCCAAGGCGCCGATCACCATGGGCGCCCACGCCGCCGGCAGCTCGTGCGACCGCCCCGGCACGCCGGTGTTCGCCATGAGCACGTCCAGTGACGGCTACCTGCTGCAATGCGATCCGATCACCCGGACGTGGACGCGTCCGGCGGGGTAGTTTCCCGGCCGCTCGCTCTTCTGGGACCGCAAGGGACCTGGGCGGACCAGGCCGGCGGCACTTGTCGGTGATCGGTTCTACCCTGGTGCCATGGCATTCGCCACGGAGCATCCCGTAATAGCGCATTCCGAGTATCGCGCTGTCGACGACGTCGTGCGCGTCGGCGGCGACTTCGAGGTGGTCAGTCCACACGATCCCGCCGGGGACCAGCCGGCCGCCATCGAAGAGCTGGAGCGCCGGATCAGGGCGGGGGAACGCGATGTCGTACTGCTCGGCGCCACCGGTACCGGGAAGTCGGCCACCACCGCGTGGCTCATCGAGCGGCTGCAGCGGCCCACCCTGGTGATGGCGCCCAACAAGACGCTGGCCGCCCAGCTGGCGAACGAGCTGCGAGAAATGTTGCCGCACAACGCGGTTGAATACTTCGTCTCGTACTACGACTATTACCAGCCCGAGGCGTACATCGCGCAGACCGACACCTACATCGAGAAGGACAGCTCGATCAACGACGACGTGGAGCGGCTGCGGCACTCCGCGACGTCCTCGCTGCTGTCGCGCCGCGACGTGGTCGTGGTGGCGTCGGTGTCGTGCATCTACGGCCTGGGCACACCGCAGTCGTACCTGGATCGCTCGGTCGAGCTGCGGGTCGGTACCGAAGTGCCCCGCGACGCTCTGCTGCGGCTGCTGGTCGACGTCCAGTACACCCGCAACGACCTGTCGTTCACCCGCGGTTCCTTCCGGGTGCGCGGCGACACGGTGGAGATCATCCCGTCCTACGAGGAGCTCGCGGTGCGCATCGAGTTCTTCGGCGACGAGATCGAGGCGCTGTACTACCTGCATCCGCTGACGGGCGACGTGATCCGCCAGGTCGATTCGCTGCGGATCTTCCCGGCCACTCACTACGTCGCCGGCCCGGAGCGGATGGCGATGGCCATCTCGACGATCGAAGCGGAGCTGGCCGAGCGGCTCGCCGAGCTGGAGGGGCAGGGCAAGCTGCTCGAGGCGCAGCGGTTGCGGATGCGCACCAACTACGACATCGAGATGATGCGCCAGGTCGGGTTCTGCTCGGGCATCGAGAACTACTCCCGGCACATCGACGGCCGGGGTCCGGGTTCGCCGCCTGCGACGCTGCTGGACTACTTCCCGGAAGACTTCCTGCTGGTCATCGACGAATCCCACGTCACCGTGCCGCAGATCGGCGGCATGTACGAGGGCGACATGTCGCGCAAGCGCAACCTGGTCGAATACGGATTCCGGTTGCCGTCGGCGTGCGATAACCGGCCGCTGACCTGGGAGGAGTTCGCCGACCGAATCGGGCAGACCGTGTACCTGTCGGCCACCCCCGGCCCGTACGAGCTCAGCCAGTCCGGCGGTGAGTTCGTCGAGCAGGTCATCCGGCCCACCGGCCTGGTGGACCCCAAGGTGGTGGTCAAGCCCACGAAGGGGCAGATCGACGACCTGATCGGCGAAATCCGGAAACGCACCGAGGCCGACGAACGCGTGCTGGTCACCACGCTGACCAAGAAAATGGCCGAGGACCTCACCGACTACCTGCTCGAGATGGGCATCCGGGTGCGCTATCTGCACTCCGAGGTCGACACGCTGCGCCGGGTGGAGCTCCTGCGTCAGCTGCGGCTGGGCGAGTACGACGTGCTCGTCGGCATCAACCTGCTCCGCGAGGGCCTGGACCTGCCCGAAGTGTCACTGGTCGCGATCCTGGACGCGGACAAAGAGGGCTTCCTGCGCTCATCGCGCAGCCTGATTCAGACCATCGGCCGCGCCGCCCGCAACGTTTCCGGCGAGGTGCACATGTATGCCGACACCATCACCGATTCGATGAAAGAGGCCATCGACGAGACGGAGCGACGTCGTGCGAAGCAGGTCGCGTACAACGAGGAGCACGGCATCGACCCGCAGCCGCTGCGCAAGAAGATCGCCGACATCCTCGACCAGGTTTACCGCGAGGCGGACGACA
This sequence comes from Mycobacterium sp. NGS58, assembly GCF_059812385.1. NCBI lineage: Bacteria > Bacillati > Actinomycetota > Actinomycetes > Mycobacteriales > Mycobacteriaceae > Mycobacterium > Mycobacterium sp. NGS58. Next base: position 37,190 of record NZ_JCALCO010000018.1, read on the forward strand.
GCGAGACGGTGGAGATCGGCGGGTCGGGGCGCAATGCGTCCCGTGGCCGGCGCGCCCAGGGAGAGCCGGGCCGCGCGGTCAGCGCCGGGGTGTTCGAGGGTCGCGATACGGCCAGCATGCCGCGCGCCGAACTCGCCGACCTGATCAAGGACCTCACCGCCCAGATGATGGCCGCGGCTCGTGACTTGCAGTTCGAGTTGGCGGCGCGGTTCCGCGACGAGATCGCCGACCTGAAGAAGGAACTGCGGGGGATGGACGCCGCCGGTCTGAAATGAGTTTGCTGGCAACCGATCTCCCGCTCTTGTCGCCGCGAAACCCCATACGGTAGAGGAGTGACCGACGCGGCGACTATCACCGGCGGCTGGCGTGAGCTGCTGGGCGCGAGGTATCTCAGAACATCGATATTGCTGGCCGGCGGCGTAGCGCTCTACGCCACCAACGAGTTCCTGACCACCAGCTTGTTGCCCAACACCATCGCAGAAATCGGCGGCAGCCGGCTCTACGCGTGGGTGACAACCCTGTACCTCGTCGGCTCGGTGGTCGCGGCGACGATGGTCAATCCGATGCTGCTGCGCATCGGCGCGCGGTCGTCGTACTTGATGGGTCTCGCTGTGTTCGGCATCGCCAGCCTGGTTTGCGCTGCCGCACCCACCATGCATGTTTTGATTGCTGGGCGGGCCATGCAGGGGGTGGCCGGGGGCTTGCTGGCGGGCCTGGGCTATGCCGTCATCAACTCCGCCCTGCCCCGCCGGTTGTGGACCCGAGGCTCTGCCCTGGTGTCGGCGATGTGGGGGATCGCGACGGTGGTCGGACCCACGACGGGCGGCCTCTTCGCGCAGTTGGGGATTTGGCGCTGGGCGTTTGTTGCGATGGCCGTGTTGACCGTGCTGATGGCGCTGCTGGTCCCGGTCGCTTTGGCGCGCGTCCGCCCGGCGAGCGGCACCCCCAGGATGAGAGTCCCGGTGTGGTCTCTGCTGATCATCGGGGTGGCCGCGCTGGCCGTCAGCGTCGCGCAGATTCCGCACAACAGCGCCGCGACGTATGGGCTGCTCGGGGCGGGCATCGGCCTGGTCGGTGTGTTCGTGATCGTCGACTGGCGGATGCATGCGGCCATCCTGCCGCCCAGCGTGTTCTCACCCGGCCCGCTGAAGTGGATCTACCTCACCATGGGCGTGCTGATGGGCGCAGCGATGGTGAACACCTACGTGCCGCTATTCGGGCAGCGATTAGCCCATCTGACGCCGATCGCGGCCGGGTTCCTGGGGGCGGCGCTCGCGTTGGGCTGGACGGTCAGCGAGATCGTCAGCGCATCCCTGGAGAGCCCGCGGACGATCGGGCGGGTGGTCCTGGTGGCGCCGCTAGTGGTGGCTGCGGGCCTGGCGCTGGGCGCCGTGGCCCGGCACGGTGACGAGTCGGCGTGGACCGCCGCGCTCTGGGCGGTGGCCCTGCTGGTCGCCGGCATCGGGATCGGGATGGCCTGGCCGCACCTGTCGGCCCGCGCGATGGCCTCGGTCGCGGACCCGGCCGAAGGCGGCGCCGCGTCCGCGGCGATCAACACCGTCCAGCTCACTTCCGCGGCCATTGGCGCCGGATTGGCCGGTGTCGTGGTCAACACCGCCACCGGCGGGGAGGAGATGGCGGCGCACATGCTGTTCACGGTGTTCACCGCGTTGAGCGCGGCCGGCGTGGCCGTGTCGTATGCCGCGACGCGCGCCAGCCGGCAAGCCGCGCCGGTCGGCGCCGGAGGCTGAGCTCAGTCCGGGTCGTCGTCAGGCCGAACGCCACCAACAGCTCGACGATGTGCCGAATGCCCTGCACGTCGTCGCCGAAAACGGCGCGGTCAGCCAGGTCTGCATGGTGGTGACCACACCGCATCGGGCACTTTCACGCGGCCGGCAAACGGCAAATCACCGCGTGGACTTGACAACCTGCGAGTAGTGGAACTGCCACCGCTCGACGATGTGGAAGCCGAGGTAGCCCGGGAACCGGTACGCGGGAGCGCGCCCGAAAGCGCTTCCGGGCGACAGCGACCGCCCGGATTGATGGTCGGGCAGCGAGTTGTCCTTATTGGTGATGGTCCAGATCGCCGGGCATTTGTTGATCTTGGCCGTCGTCAGCCATACGGCAACGTGCCCGTCCCACAGCGACCCGACCTTCGGGCCGTACACGCCGCGCTCCACGTCGATCAGCGAATGGAATGCCGCCGGCCGGGTGGCCAGCAGCGCACGGATCGGCCCGGGCCGCCATGGCACGGTGTTGTCGACCATCAGACAATCGCCGGGGGCCGCGTGCGTGCTGATCAGGTCGGCGACCTGGCTGTAGTCCCAACCCTCTTTGGCATACGGCCAGCGTTGGACGAACAGGTAATTCGGCACCGCGGCGATGGCGAACAGCAGCACGCCGCCGGCGATGGGCCAGGGCCGGCGGGCGAGTGTGACCAGGCAGACCGCCAGGACGACGGCCATCGCGGGGGCGGTGAAGATCAGGTATCGCGGGTAGTAGATCGGCTCGCTGACGGCCGAATAGATGACGACCAGGGCGGTTGGAATCACCATCCACGCCGCAGCGATGATCGACAACCGGCCGAGATCGCCGGCCGGGGTGGGAACGCCGGCCAGCCGCGGCACGACCGCCGCGACGAGGACGACCCCGCTCGCGATGGCGAAGGGCACGCTGTGGTCGAAGTACTGGCGCAGGATGATGTCGAACGCGTAATGCCAGCTCACCGGGTAAATCCAGTTGACCTGCCAGACCTGGTTGTGCGCAAACACCAGGAACGGCGTCATGACGGCCACGGCGATGGCCGAGCTGGCTGCCCACCACAGCGCCGGAGCTCTGCGGGCGCCTTTGGGTGCGAGCAGCGGCAGCATCGCGCCGTAAACCGGCACCAACAACACCGCATTGAGGTTGAGCAGTATCGACAGCATCAATCCCAGCGCGTACCAGACCCACCCGCGCGGCTTGTTGCGCCGGACGGTGACGACGAACAACACCGTCAGCCAGGCGGCCGCGGCGGCCACGAACGCGTACGACCGGGCTTCCATGCCTGCCCACGTCGTGCGCGGCAGGATCGCGAAAATCACGCCCGCGCAGACCGCGGTGGGCCGCGTGGAGAACTGCCTGGTGAACGTCGTAACCCCGGCCGCGGCCGCTCCGATCGCCAGGGAGCTGGGGAAACGTGACCAGAATTCGGTGGGCGGGAACAGCGCGAACCAGCCGTGCATCAGCAGGTAGTACGCGCCATGGACGGCGTCGATGTGGCCCAGCAACCGCCACAGCTCGGGCAACGTCCGGCTGGCCGCAGCCGATATCGTCGCCCCTTCGTCGAACCACAGCGACGGGCGGCAGGCCCAGGCGGCGCTGACGACGGTGGCGAACAGGGCGATCGCCCAGGGATCGAGCAACCTGCCGCGCGCACGCCCGGACGCCGGCTCGGCACCGACATCTGAGGCACGCGGCTCGAGAGTGGGCTCGAGGGTGGGCATGGACATGATGCTTGTTACTGTAAGTCGCGGTTCATGCAAAGGGTCACAAAACACCGGCGCATTGACTCTTCGCGCCTTCATTCACGAAAAGCGGCGTAATGCAATGCCTTCCACGTCGGCCGCGAAAATGTGAATGTTTTGCCATTGGCGATATTTTGCGTTGTCGCAGCCAGATCCCGCAAATTGCGGACGCGCCACGCCGCGCTGTGTCGTTAATCTGTCTCCTCTGCATCGGGCAAACACGCTACTGTCTTGGGTTGGCTGACCAACCGAAACTGGGAGGGTAAATGGGCGCCTATCGGACTGTGGTGGTAGGAACCGATGGCTCGGATTCGTCGATGCGCGCGGTGGAGAAGGCGGCGCAGATCGCCGGAGCGGACGCCAAGTTGATCGTGGCGTCGGCATATCTGCCCCAACATGAGGACGCCCGGGCCGCCGACGTCCTGCGGGACGAAAGCTACAAGGTTTCGGGCACCGCGCCGATTTATGCGATTTTGCGCGACGCCAAGGACCGCGCCCACGCCGCCGGCGCGAAGAACATCGACGAGCGACCCATCGTCGGCGCTCCGGTGGACGCTCTGGTGCACCTCGCCGAGGAGGAGCAGGCCGACCTACTCGTGGTCGGCAACGTGGGCTTGAGCACGATCGCCGGTCGGCTGCTTGGATCGGTGCCGGCCAATGTCTCGCGTCGGGCGAAGACTGACGTGCTGATCGTGCACACGACGACGTAGCGCCGGCTACCAGCCCCGCTCGCGCCATTCGCTCAGGTGGGGGCGCTCGGCCCCCAGCACCGTGTCGTCGCCGTGACCGGGATAGATGACGGTGGAGTCGTCGTACACGTCGAACACGCGGGTGCTGACGTCGTCGATCAGCTGGGTGAAATCGCCCGGTTGCCATGTCTTGCCGACACCGCCGGGAAACAGGCAGTCGCCGGTGAACAACTGCGTGACCCCGCCGGTCGCCGGCCCGTCGAGGGCCAGCGCGATCGATCCCGGGGTGTGCCCGCGCAGGTGGATGACGTCGAACGTGAGCTCGCCGATCCGCACGGTGTCGCCGCCGGCCAGCAAACGGTCCGGTTTGACCGGCAGCGGTTCCGCGTCGATCTCGTTGGCGGCGGTGGGTGCGCCGGTGGCGCCCGCCACAGCCGCCAGTGCCTGCCAGTGGTCGAAGTGCTGGTGGCTGGTCACGATCAGCGACACCTTCGGCGCGTTCTGCCGGATCAGATTGATGAGCACGTCCGCGTCGTTGGCGGCGTCGATCAGCAGTGTTTCGCCCGTAGCGGAACAAGTGACCAGATAAGCGTTGTTGTCCATGGGGCCCACCGAGACCTTTAGGATCGTTGCGCCGGGTAGGGTCCGGCGAGCCGCGGTACCGGGGTCGACGTGTCCGGTGTAGTTGTCGTCCACTGCAGTCATGTGCGCTACTCCTCGATCCGCCCAGTCGCTGGCGGCCACGTTACTGGTCGCACGTTGCTTGTCGGTATGGGCACATAGCATGGAATGCGCCGTGCGCAATTCAGGTTCGGATTTCGCATTGCGGCTACGAGAAGTCGTCAGATAGTTCCTGAGAGGGGCAGCGTTGGCTGACCGTCTGATCGTCAAGGGCGCCCGCGAGCACAACCTGCGCGGCGTCGATCTCGACCTACCCCGCGACGCGCTGATCGTGTTCACCGGGCTGTCGGGTTCGGGCAAATCGTCGCTGGCCTTCGACACGATTTTCGCCGAGGGGCAGCGCCGCTATGTGGAGTCCCTCTCGGCCTACGCCCGCCAGTTCCTGGGGCAGATGGACAAGCCGGATGTCGACTTCATCGAGGGTCTGTCCCCGGCAGTGTCCATCGACCAGAAGTCCACCAACCGCAACCCACGCTCGACCGTGGGAACCATTACCGAGGTCTACGACTACCTGCGGCTGCTCTACGCGCGGGCGGGCACCCCGCACTGCCCGATCTGTGGCGAGCGGATCGCCCGGCAGACCCCGCAGCAAATCGTGGATCAGGTGCTGGCGATGCCGGAGGGCACCCGCTTCCTGGTGCTCGCCCCGGTGGTGCGTACCCGCAAGGGCGAGTTCGCCGACCTTTTCGAGAAGCTCAACGCGCAGGGCTACAGCCGGGTGCGGGTCGACGGCGTCGTGCACCCGTTGACCGATCCGCCGAAGCTGAAGAAACAGGAAAAGCATGACATCGAGGTGGTGGTGGATCGCCTGACCGTCAAGGCGTCGGCCAAGCAGCGGCTCACCGATTCGGTGGAGACCGCGCTGAACCTGGCCGACGGCATCGTGGTGCTCGAGTTCGTCGACCACGAACACGACGCACACAACCGGGAGCAGCGGTTCTCCGAGAAGCTGGCCTGCCCCAACGGTCACGCCCTGGCGGTCGACGACCTCGAACCGCGATCGTTCTCGTTCAACTCGCCCTACGGCGCCTGCCCCGAGTGCAGCGGCCTGGGCATCCGCAAGGAAGTGGACCCGGACCTGGTGGTGCCCGATCCCGAGCGCACCCTGGCCGAGGGCGCGGTCGCGCCGTGGTCCAACGGCCATACGGCCGAGTACTTCATCCGGATGATGGCCGGGCTCGGTGACGAGTTGGGTTTCGACGTCGACACCCCGTGGCGCAAACTGCCGGCCAAGGCCCGCAAGGCGATTCTCGAGGGCTCCGATCACCAGGTGCACGTGCGGTACCGCAACCGCTACGGCCGCACCCGGTCCTACTACGCCGATTTCGAAGGCGTGCTGGCGTTTTTGCAGCGCAAGATGGCGCAGACCGAGTCGGAGCAGATGAAGGAGCGCTACGAAGGCTTCATGCGTGACGTGCCCTGCCCGGAGTGCGACGGCACCCGGCTCAAGCCGGAGATTCTGGCCGTCACGCTGAGCGCGGGGGACCGGGGCGCGAAGTCCATCGCGGAGGTCTGCGAACTGTCGATCTCGGACTGCGCGGAGTTTTTGAACCGGCTCACCCTGGGGCATCGCGAGAAGGCGATCGCCGGACAGGTGCTCAAGGAAATCCAGTCGCGGCTGGGCTTTCTGCTCGACGTCGGGCTGGAGTATCTGTCGCTGTCGCGCGCGGCGGCCACGCTGTCCGGCGGTGAGGCGCAACGCATTCGGCTGGCCACCCAGATCGGGTCCGGTCTGGTCGGCGTGCTCTACGTGCTCGACGAGCCGTCCATCGGGCTGCATCAGCGCGACAACCGCCGGCTCATCGAAACCCTTACGCGGCTAAGGGGTTTGGGCAACACGCTGATCGTGGTCGAGCACGACGAGGACACCATCGCGCACGCCGACTGGATCGTCGACATCGGCCCGCGCGCCGGCGAGCACGGCGGTGAGATCGTGCACAGCGGCACCTACAGCGAGCTGCTGGCGAACGAGGATTCGATCACCGGCGCCTACCTGTCGGGCAAGGAACGCATCGAGATGCCGGCGAAGCGGCGCAAGATAGACCGCAAGCGTCAGCTGACCGTCGTCGGCGCCCGCGAGCACAACCTGCGCGGCATCGACGTCTCGTTCCCGCTCGGCGTGCTCACCTCGGTGACCGGTGTGTCCGGATCCGGCAAATCGACGCTCGTCAACGACATTCTGGCCGCTGTGCTGGCCAACCGGCTCAACGGCGCCCGGCAGGTCCCTGGCCGTCACACCCGGGTCACCGGGCTGGATCACCTGGACAAGCTGGTGCGGGTCGATCAGTCACCGATCGGTCGCACGCCGCGGTCCAACCCGGCCACCTACACCGGGGTGTTCGACAAGATCCGCACCCTGTTCGCCGCCACCACCGAAGCCAAAGTGCGTGGCTATCAACCGGGTCGGTTCTCCTTCAACGTCAAGGGTGGCCGCTGCGAAGCGTGCACCGGCGACGGCACCATCAAGATCGAGATGAACTTCCTGCCCGACGTGTACGTGCCGTGCGAGGTTTGTCATGGTGCTCGGTACAACCGGGAAACCCTGGAGGTGCATTACAAGGGCAAGACCATCTCCGAAGTGCTGGACATGTCCATCGAGGAAGCGGCGGACTTCTTCGAGCCGATCACCGGCATCCACCGCTATCTGCGCACCCTGGTCGATGTCGGGCTCGGATATGTGCGGCTCGGCCAGCCCGCACCCACCCTGTCCGGCGGCGAGGCGCAGCGCGTCAAACTGGCCGCGGAACTGCAGAAGCGCTCGACCGGACGCACCGTGTATATCCTCGACGAGCCCACCACCGGCCTGCACTTCGACGACATCCGCAAGCTGCTGAAGGTCATCAACGGCCTTGTCGACAAGGGGAATACGGTCATCGTCATCGAACACAACCTGGACGTCATCAAGACTTCGGACTGGATCGTGGACATGGGGCCCGAAGGCGGCGCCGAGGGCGGAACCGTTGTCGCGGAAGGCACTCCGGAGGACGTCGCGGCGGTCCCGGAGAGCTACACGGGCAAGTTCCTCGCCGAGGTGATCGCCCGTGTTCCCGCGTCTTCCGGTGCAGCGCAACGATCGAGCCGGCGTCGCAAAGTCACGGCCTGAGCCCGGATCAACGCTCCTCGGACCGCATCGACTCCCGGATCTGGGCCAGCCGCTCGGCCGCCGCGCGCTGGCGTTCCTCGTACTGTTCGTCGACCGATTGGCCCTCGGGTGATTCCGCGTCGAGTTCGGCGGCGCCTTGCGCGGTCGCGTAGCGGGCCTCGATCTGGTCGCGCACCGACTCGAAGGTCGGCACACCGGCGTCGTCGTATTCCGGGCCGGGCCCCGTGGAGCCCGAAGCGGACTCTTTGTCGCCCATGCCGTCACGGTACTGCGACGGATCACCCGGCACTATCGCCTGGCGGTGTTGGAGTGCTCGGCCGGGACGACCACCGGGGTGCCGGCGGCGGGCGCGGACGCGGCGGGCAGTGGCGTACGCGGAATCCCCGGAGTGCCCAGCTCCCCGGCGAGCCAGGGCAGCGAACTCGCGAACACGCGATCCGCGAATGGCCAGTCGTGCTTGCCGGGCTGCGGCACCACCGCGCAGTCGATTCCGTTGGAGCGGCCGAGGGCGCAGAGCGAATAGGCCGCCGCGGTCTGATTGCCCGGGTTGGCGGCCGCATCGCGTCCGGCGACCCGGATCGCGCCGCTGTCGCTCAGCTGGAGGTCGCGCCGAGGGGCCGGCGCCCCGTCGGACGAAATCGCGAACCAGCCGGCCACGTCGCGGTAGGGCCCGTGCCGGTTGATCACCGTGGTCGGATCGAAAGCCGCCCAGGCGTCGGCGTTTCCGCCGAACAGCCTGGCGATGGTTTGGGCCTTGTTGCCGGCGTTGGGGAAGAAATCACCGGCGACGTCGACGAACGCGCTGAACAGTTCGGGGTGCATGACGGTCAGATCCACCGCGCAGGTCCCGCCCATCGACCAGCCGGCGATGCCCCAGTGGGTCCGGCTCGGGCTGACACCGAAAGCCGAAACCATAAATGGCACAACATCTTTGGTTAGATGATCGGCCGCGTTGCCGCGGACCCCGTTAACGCATTCGGTGTCGTTGTTGAACGCGCCGCCGGAATCCACGAACACCAGCACCGGCGCCTTACCGTCGTGCGCGGCAGCGAAGTCGTCGATGGTCTTGACCGCGTTGCCCGCGCGCGTCCAGTCGGCCGGCGTGTTGAATTGCCCGCCGATCATCATCACGGTCGGCAGTGCCGGCGGCGGGGTGGTGGCGAACCACTCGGGCGGCAGGTAGACCAGCTCGCCCCGGTGTTTGAAGTGCGATCCGTCCGACGGGATCCCGACCGGCACCACGGTGCCGTGCGCGGGCCGGATTCGGCTGGCGGCCATGGCGGTCACCGTGGCCTGATCGGTCTGATCGGGCAGCGGACCCGACGTGAGCTGGCTCCACGCCGATTGCACGGTGGGAAAGTAGCCCACCCAGAGGTTGAGCATCAGCGACGTGCTGAGCAGGCACAGCGGTACGGCCAGCACCGAGGCGCCACGCCGCCAGCGGGGCGCGGTGCGCCAGCCCAGAACCAGCACCGCAGCGGCCATGCCCGCCAGCGTGATCCAGATCCACAGCGCCGCCGGGGCGGGGTCATCGGAGAGCCCGCGGTCGACGATGTACCAGTGCGTCAGGTAGGCCGCGACGCCCCCTGCCAGCGCGGCCGCCGGCATCCACACCGTGCGCCAGCGGCGCGACCGCCAGCCGACCGCCGCCGTGAGCACCACCGCGGCGAGCACCTGGATCGTCGTCGGCACCCAGCCGTGCATCAGCGAGGTGTGGCTACTTGCCAGGAACTGCGCGGGCGCGCTGTCCGTCGGGGCTGTCACGTGACTCATTGTGATCTATCGGTAACCTGCCCGGAACAAATTTGCCGAATGTTCGCTTTGGGCTTTGTGGACGGTCGAGGCCTCCGCTAATGCGGCTTGGCCAGCGGAAATGGCAACGTCTCTCGGATGCTGCGGCCGGTTATGAGCATGACGAGCCGATCGATGCCCATCCCCAGCCCGCCGGTCGGCGGCATCGCGTATTCCATCGCCTGCAGGAAGTCTTCGTCGAGCTCCATCGCCTCGGGATCGCCGCCGGCAGCTAACAGCGACTGCTCCTGCAGGCGGCGCCGCTGCTCGACGGGATCGGTGAGCTCGCTGTAGGCAGTGGCCAGCTCGACACCCCAGGCCACCAGGTCCCAACGCTCGGCGACGCCCGGTTCGGTGCGATGTGGCCGCGTCAGCGGGGACACCGATGTCGGGAAGTCGATGTAGAACGTCGGCTCCTCGGTCCGATCCTCGACCAGGTGCTCGTACAGTTCCAGCACCACCGCGCCGGCATCCCACTGCGCCCGATAGGGGACGTGCGCGGCATCGGAGAGCTTGCGCAGGGCGGACAGCGGCGTGGCCGAGTCGATCCGCTCGCCGAGCGCCTCGGACACGGCGTCATGCACGGTCTTCACCGCCCACGTCCCGGAGATGTCGACCGGCTCCAGCCGTCCGTCCTTCCCGTGCCGCATCACGATCTGCTCGCCGTGCGCGGCCTGGGCGGCGTTCTGGATGAGCTCGCGGCAGCCGTCGATCCACACCTTGTAGTCGGCGTGGGCCTGGTAGGCCTCCAGCAGGGTGAATTCCGGGTTGTGGCTGAAGTCGACACCCTCGTTGCGGAAGGCTCGGCCCAGCTCGAAGACTCGCTCCACGCCCCCGACGCACAGCCGCTTCAGGTAGAGCTCCGGCGCGATGCGCAGGAACAGGTCCAGGTCGTAGGTGTTGATGTGGGTGACGAAGGGCCGCGCGGTGGCTCCGCCGTGGATCTGCTGCAGGATCGGGGTCTCGACCTCGATGAAATCCTTGGCGAACAGCGTCTGCCTGACCGAACGCAACACCTCACTGCGCGCCTTGATCAACTCACGCGACTCGGGGTTGACCGCCAGGTCCACGTAGCGGGTCCGCACCCGTGCCTCGGGGTCGGTCAGCCCCTTCCACTTGTTCGGCAACGGCCGCAGGCACTTACCGATCATCCGCCAGTCGGCGACGATCAGCGAGCGGGTTCCCTTCTTGGAAAAGCCCATGTGCCCGGACACCTCGACCAAGTCACCCAGGTCGATGGCCGCGGTGAAGTCGGCGGTCCGTCCCCGCTGCAGCTGCGAATTGTCGAGCAGCACTTGCAATTCGCCCGACCAGTCACGCAGCTGGGCGAACAGCACCCCGCCGAAATCGCGGATCCGCAAGATCCTGCCCGAGACGGTGATCTCGTCGTGGTCGTCGGCGTCGAGCGCCTTTGCGACGGTGTGGCTGGGTGGAGCACCGACCGGATACGCGTCGATGCCGCCGCGCTGCAATATCTTCAGCTTGGCGAGCCGCACTCGAACCTGTTCGGGCAGACGGGATCTGGATTCCTCCTCGTCGGCGGACTCGCGACGCTCCCTAAGCCCGCTGACGTCCGGGGCGCTCCCGTCGTGATGCAGGAGTCCGGATTGCGCCAACCGCGGCGGGACGGCGGGGTAATGACCGGTGTGCGTCTTGCGACGACCGAACGGCAACACCAGGAATCCCTCGGCGAGGGCCGAAGCAACGCCGACCCGCGGAATCAGGCGGGCGTCCTCGTAACAGGCGTAGCGCGGCACCCACTCCGGTTGATACTTCATGTTCGAGCGGTACAGGGTCTCGAGCTGCCACCACCGCGAGAAGAACAGCAACAGGCCCCGCCACAACCGCGCGACCGGGCCGGCGCCGAGCTGGGCGCCCTGCTCGAACGCCGAGCGGAACATCGCAAAATTCAGGGAAATGCGCGTGATGCCAAGGGCTTCGGCGTTGAGCGCCAGGTCGCTGACCATCAGCTCGATGGTGCCGTTGGGGGACTGCGGCGAACGGCGCATCAAATCCAGGGAAACGCCGGTGGTGCCCCAGGGAACCAGCGACAGCATCGCCACGACGTTGGCGTCGCGGTCCAGCGCCTCGACCAGGAGGCAGTCCCCGTCGGCCGGGTCACCGAGTCGGCCCAGGGCCATGGAGAAGCCCCGCTCGGTCTGGGTGTCCCGCCAGGCGTCGGCCCGCGAGATGGTGTCGGCCATCGCGTCGGCGGTGATGTCGCGATGTCGCCGGATCCGCACGGTCAACCCCGCCCGACGGGCCCGGGTCACGGCCTGACGGACCCCGCGCATGTCGGGGCCGGACAGCTTGAAATCGGAAGTCCGCAGGATGGCTTCGTCGCCGAGCTCGAGCGCGTTCAGACCGGCTTCGCGATACGCCCGGGCCCCCTGGGTGCTGGCGCCCATCACACCGGGCGCCCAGCCGTACGTCTGGCACAGCCCCAACCAGGCGTCGACGGCCTGCGGCCAGGCCCTGGGATCACCGATCGGGTCGCCGCTGGCCAGGCAGACGCCGATCTCGACCCGGTAGGTGATGGCGGCGCGCCCGCTCTGGGCGAAGACCACCGACTTGTCGCGACGGGTGGCGAAGTAGCCAAGCGAGTCGTTCTTGCCGTACAGCTCGAGCAGGCCGCGGATCGCCGATTCGTCCTCTCCGGTCAGCGCGTTCTCCGCGCGCTGGGATTGGAAGAGCACGATTGTGGCCGCGATCAGCGCCAGCGCGCCGAACAGTCCGAAGATCGCGTTGAGGAACACGTGGGGCCGTCCGGTGAACAGATCCGGATCCGCCAGCGCGAACCCCACCACCCGGTTGGCCACATATGGCAGGCGGTCCTGGCGGGCGAGGGTCCCCGGGAACAACTCGACGAGACCCCAGGACAGCAAGATCCCCAGGACGTCGCCTGCGACCAGCACCGCGGCCGCCTTGACCAGCGCGCCCTTGCGGACCTTGGCCCAGAACTCCCGGTAGGCCAGCACCAGCAGGACGATCGCCACGATGTGTACGGCGAACCCGAGGTTCTCGCCGAAGATCTCGGCGGGGGTGTTGTCGCCCGCCGCGATGTCGGCGGCGTTCAGCGCCGCGGCCAGAATCATGTTGGCCAGCAACAGCAGCCAGGCGATGCGCTTGCGCGCGGTCAGGGCGGCGGCCAGCAGGGCCAGGATGAACGACCACGCGATGCTGGTGTCCGGGAAGTTGAACAGATAGTCGTTGATGAACTCGCGCGGAACTTTGATCAGGTACCTGATCAGCGGGGACACGCTCCCGAGCAGCGACACGGTGGCGATGACGCCCACAGTCCACCCGGCCGCCGCCGGCACCCAGCGATACCGCGAATTCGACCGACCGCCGGGTCCCACACGCGGTCCCGACCGAGGAGATGCGAGAGTCACAGACCGCGAGGATATGCGCTCAATCCGTGAAAAGCTTGTCTAAAGGCTAAGTGTGGCGGGCACTAGTTCGACACGTTGTAGGGCCCGGTTACGGCCCGTTCCGGCCCGGCCGTCCGGCCGAAGTGCTAAAAGCCACCTCAAGGCTGCTAAACTGGCCCCTGCGACCATCCCGGCGAATGCCAGGAACAGTTAAGTGGAGTCCCACTCCCACCGCGAGCCGACGAAATCCCTGTGCGGATCCTCCAAGGTTCGGCGGTCCGGTCACAGGCATCGCGGATGCCTGTTCCGCGGGCGACGCGGGCGGCTCGAGTAGTTCCAGCCGTGATCGGTCGGCATTGGGCCCTGCTTGTGCAGGGCTTTTTTGCTAGTGGTGTGGTGTCTCCGCCGCTGACTCCCGGACCGACCCAGGCGGTCGTCACCGCTAGACATATAGAAGCCCAACAAGGGAGGCCCCATCAGCACTGAGACCCGCGTCAACGAGCGCATTCGCGTACCTGAAGTCCGATTGATCGGCCCAGGGGGAGAGCAGGTAGGCATAGTGCGCATCGAAGACGCACTGCGCGTCGCTGCGGACGCCGATCTCGATCTCGTCGAAGTTGCCCCTAACGCCAGGCCGCCGGTCTGCAAGATCATGGATTACGGCAAGTTCAAATACGAGGCGGCGCAGAAGGCGCGCGAATCCCGCCGGAACCAGCAGCAGACCGTCGTCAAAGAACAAAAGCTGCGACCGAAAATCGACGATCACGACTACGAGACCAAGAAGGGTCACGTCATCCGCTTCCTGGAAGCAGGGTCGAAGGTGAAGGTCACCATCATGTTCCGCGGACGTGAGCAGTCGCGGCCCGAGCTGGGCTATCGGTTGCTCCAGCGCCTGGGCGCGGACGTGGCCGAATACGGCTTCGTCGAAACGTCCGCCAAACAGGACGGCCGCAACATGACGATGGTGCTGGCACCGCATCGCGGCGCGAAGACTCGCGCCAAGGCGCGGCATCCGGAAGGACCCGGGGCCGGCACGGCATCGGACGATGCGGCCGCCGAAGCCGAACCTTCGTCGAACTGACCCACGCGAGACTCCTTCAGAGCTCCAGCACTCGAATAGAACAGAGGAAACATGCCCAAAGCCAAGACCCACAGCGGGGCGTCAAAGCGGTTCCGGCGTACCGGAACCGGCAAGATCGTGCGCCAGCAGGCCAACCGTCGGCACCTGCTCGAGCACAAGCCGACCAAGCGGACCCGCCGCCTCGACGGCCGAACGACGGTGTCGGCCAACGACACCAAGCGCATTAACAGCCTGCTGAACGGCTGATCACCACGCCGGCCAGACCCGCATCGCGAGCTGGCACGGTCCCCGACCAACCAATTGTGAACGAGAGTAGGAACATCCAATGGCACGCGTGAAGCGGGCGGTCAACGCCCACAAGAAGAGGCGCAGCATCCTGAAGGCCTCGAAGGGCTATCGCGGCCAGCGATCCCGGCTCTACCGTAAGGCCAAAGAGCAGCAGCTTCATTCATTGAACTACGCCTACCGCGACCGTCGTGCGCGCAAGGGCGAGTTCCGCAAGCTGTGGATCTCCCGGATCAACGCGGCGGCACGCGCCAACGACATCACCTACAACCGGCTGATCCAGGGCCTCAAGGCCGCCGGTGTGGAAGTGGACCGTAAGAACCTGTCCGACATCGCGATCGCCGACCCGGCCGCCTTCACGGCGCTGGTCGACATCGCGCGTGCCGCACTGCCCGAGGATGTCAACGCTCCCTCCGATTCGGGAGAAGCGGCCTAACTCCGCGCGGACCGGCCAGGTGCTGACCGAACGTTCGGCCAGGGTCGCCGCGGCGGTCAAGTTGCACCGCCACGTCGGTCGCCGGCGGGCGGGCCGATTCCTCGCCGAGGGCCCCAACCTCGTGGAGGCCGCCGCCCGCCGTGGGCTGGTTCGCGACGTCTTCGTCACCGAAGCCGCCCAGCAACGTCACGCGTCGCTGCTGGCGACTTTGGATTCCGCGCGATGTCCCGTACACCTGGTCACCGAGCGCGCGGCGAAGGCGCTGTCCGACACCATTACCCCGGCGGGGCTGGTCGCGGTATGCGAAATGCCGGCGACCCGCCTTCAGGACGCGCTGGCCGGCTCGCCTCGGCTGGTCGTGGTCGCCGTCGAACTCAGCGAGCCGGGCAACGCGGGCACCCTCATTCGCCTCGCCGACGCGATGGGCGCGGCCGGTGTGATCCTCGGTGGCCACAGCGTCGACCCGTACAACGGCAAGTGTCTGCGCGCGTCGGCCGGCAGCATCTTCTCGCTGCCGGTCGCCGTCGCGCCCGACACGCTCGCGGCCCTCGGCGGGTTGCGGGCCGCGGGCCTGCAGTTGCTCGCCACCACCGTGGACGGTGAGACGCGGCTCGACGAGGCCACCGAACTGCTCGGCGCACCGACGGCGTGGCTGTTCGGCCCCGAATCACACGGTCTGCCAACCGAAATCGCGGCGGCGGCCGACCACCGGATGCGCATCCCCATGGCGGGCGGCGCGGAGAGCCTGAATGTGGCGTCGGCCGCGGCCATCTGTCTGTACCAGAGCGCGCGGGCGCTCGGCCTGGCTACGCGGCCTTAGCCGGCCGTTTCGGCCGGCCCCGCCCCGCGCGCAGGCCGGCCAGCGACAGCGTCGTATGCACCAGCGATCCGGCGCGTTCCATCAGAGCCCGGGCGGGCTGCAGCGCGGGGTCGAGTGGCGACTTGGGTGGCGGGGGGAAGTAATGCATCGGCAGCCCGCGGCGGTCGCGCGGCGGCGCCATGAACGTCGGCGCCTCGACCAGCGGAGCGTCGCTGGCCAGCCGTCCCTCGGCCCGGCGATAGGCGGCCAGCGCGCGCGGGTGGAGCCGGATCTCGTCGGGTACCGCCAGGAAAGCCAGCTCGACCACCTTGCCGAACAGGCGCAGCAACACCTCGTCGCCCGGAGTCCAACGCATGCCGGCCTTCTCGCGCACCGCGGGTTCGAAGAGGCCGGCCGCGATCCAGCGCTGGCCGGCGACCATCGGCTTGAAGAGCTGGTCCCAGATCGGCGTGGGGATCAGAACGAACTTCGGCTTCGGGATGCGTATCTCGAAGATGTCCAGCGTCGCCCGGTTGATCTCCAGCTCCTCGCGGCAGACCCGATCCCAGTAATCCTGGAATTCCTCCCACGATTCGGGCACGGGCCGCATGCTCATCCCGTACATCCGGTACCACTGCACGTGCTCGGCGAACAGCTGCCGCTTCTCGGCCTCGGTCAGGCCGCCGCAGAAGTACTCGGCCACCTTGACGATCAGCATGAAAAACGTGGCGTGCGCCCAGTAGAAGGTCTCCGGGTTCAGCGCGTGATAGCGCCGCCCGGCGGCGTCGGTCCCCTTGATGGTGTGGTGGTAGTTGGTGATCTGCCGGCCGGTCTGCGATGCCCGGTCGCCGTCATAGACCACGCCCATGATCGGGTAGACCGACCGCGCCACGCGCTGCAGCGGCTCCCGCAGCAGGATCGAATGCTCCTCGACGGCCGCGCCGAGTTCGGGGTACATGTTCTGGATCGCCCCGATCCAGACCCCCATCATTCCGGTGCGCAGATCGCCAAAATACTTCCAGGTCAGGGAATCTGGGCCGAGCGGATCAGCGGGTTCCGACCCGGAAGCGTTCACAGTGCCAGTCATCGCGGCCTCCTGCTCCAATTGCGCTCACGATAACTTTGACAACGGGCGTTGTCTACGATTTCGGCGATGTGTTCGCCCGGGTGTTATCGAGCTTCGACATCGGTGTGGCGCCACCGTGATCAGGCGGTTTGATGCGAGATGCGACACATACGCCCGACGTGGGCGGGAACAGTCGTTGCCTGCCTGGAAAGAAACCAAATAATCTGGCCAGGTGGAACTCGCGCGTCGCGATCTGGACCCGGGCGAGCCCGATGCGACTCAGGCGCAATCCGCTCCGCAACGCTCCCCGGTACACAGCGCGACTCAATGGCTGCACAGCCGCAACCGCAGCCCAGGTGCGGTCGCGTTCATCCGGCGCGCCCGCCGGCTGCTGCCCGGCGATCCCGAGTTCGGTGATCCGCTGTCCACGGCGGGCGAGGGCGGTCCGCGCGCCGCGGCCCGCGCGGCCGACCGGCTGCTGGGGGACGGCGACGCGGTGTCCCGCGAGGTCGGCCTCGGTGTGCTGCAGCTGTGGCAGGCGCTGACCGAGGGGGTGTCGCGCCGTCCGGCGAATCCGGAGGTGACGCTGGTCTTCACCGACCTGGTCGGTTTCTCCACCTGGTCCCTGCAGGCCGGCGACGAGGCGGCGCTGGCGCTGCTGCGGCAGGTGGCGCGTGCCGTCGAGCCACCCCTGCTCGACGCGGGTGGACACATCGTCAAACGAATGGGCGACGGCCTCATGGCGGTGTTCGGGGATCCGACGGTCGCCGTCCGGGCCGTGCTGGGCGCCAAGAAGGCCCTGAAATCGGTCGAGGTGGCCGGTCACCATCCCCGGATGCGGGTCGGGATCCACACCGGGCGACCGCAGCGGCTGGCCGACGACTGGCTTGGTGTCGATGTGAACATCGCCGCACGAGTTATGGAAAGAGCCACCAAGGGTGGAATCATGGTGTCGAGTTCAACGTTGGATCTCATACCGCAAAGCGAGTTGGACGCGTTGGGCGTCGAGGCCAAACGCACGAGGAAGCCGGTCTTCGCTCCGAAGCCCGCCGGCGTCCCCGACGATTTGGCGATATATCGCCTCAAGACTCTTAAGGAGTTGTCAGGCTCTGATGACACAGACGAAGCAGAACCGCCGTCATAATGGGTGCCAATGTTAGGGGGCATCTTGTCCCGGCTCGCCCGGGTCCAATTCACACTCGGGTACGCGGCGCTGTTGCTTGCCATCAGTTGCGCCATCCTGGTTCTCGGCCCGCACGCGCATGACGTCATCGTTGCGCGCGCCAGCACCAACGTGCACAACCTGGCCCACGGCCACCTGGGCACGCTGCTGGGCAGTGCGCTGGTGGTCGACGCCGGCCCGCTCTACTTCTGGCTGCCCTTCCTGACCTGCCTGCTGGCGCTGGCCGAGCTCCACCTGCGCACCATTCGGCTGGTGGTGGCGTTCCTCGTCGGCCACATCGGTGCGACGCTGCTGGTCGCCGCCGCGCTGGCCGCCTCGGTCGAGTTCGGCTGGTTGCCCATGTCGATCACCCGGGCCAGCGACGTCGGAATGAGCTATGGCGCCCTGGCCGTGCTGGGTGCGATGACGGCCGTGATTCCCTCCCGCTGGCGGGCCGCCTGGGTCGGCTGGTGGGTATCGGCGGGCATCGTTTCGGCGATCGTCGGTGGTGACTTCACCGATGCCGGTCACACCGTCGCCGTGATCCTCGGCGTGCTGGTCTCCGCCCGGTTCCGTCAGCCGATCCACTGGACGCCGGCGCGTTACCTGATGCTGGCGGCGTCGTCGGGCTTCGGCTTCCTGATGCTGGCGCACCACTGGGGGGCCCTGGCGGCGACGCCGGTGTTCGCCCTCGTCGGCGCCCTCGTCGCCCACCAGGTGGTGAAGTTGGCCCGCGGTCGACGCCTCGCGGCCATGCCGCTCGACGTTGACGAGACGCTGGCCGGTCCGCAGCCGGCCGTCGCCGGCTAAGCCAGTCGCAGGCCGCCGCCACGCCCGGGCGTCCGCAGGCCGCTCAACTGCCAAGCGCCCGCCGGGCGCCACGCGTCGAATCACTATGATCAGCACTTGCTGCGGGGCAACTCGCAGCCAGCCTTCAAGCGAGGAGAGTGTCGCCGCGTGCGTGATCAACCCGTCGACCTGTCGCCGCAAGCCCTGGCCCAAGCGGTCGGCGCGGCCCGGGAGGCGTTCGCGCGCGCGGGCGATCTCGACACGCTGGCGCGCGTCAAAACCGAGCACCTCGGTGACCGCTCGCCGCTGGCGCTCGCGCGCCAGGCGCTGGGCGGCATCTCGAAGGAGGAGCGTGCCGACGCCGGCAAGCGGGTCAACGCCGCCCGAACCGACGCCCAGCAAAGTTACGACGAGCGACTCGCGGTCCTGCGCGCCGAACGCGACGCCGCGGTGCTGGTCGCCGAGGGCATCGACGTCACGCTGCCCTCGACGCGGCAGCCCACCGGCGCCCGGCACCCGATCACGATCCTGGCCGAGCACATCGCCGACACCTTCATCGCCATGGGCTGGGAGCTGGCGGAGGGCCCCGAGGTCGAGACCGAGCAGTTCAACTTCGACGCGCTCAACTTCCCCGCCGACCATCCCGCCCGCAGCGAACAGGACACCTTCTACATCGCGCCCGACGATTCCCGGCAACTGCTGCGCACCCACACCTCGCCGGTGCAGGTGCGCACCCTGCTCGCGCGCGAGCTACCCGTCTACATCGTCTCGATCGGTCGTACGTTTCGCACGGACGAACTCGACGCCACCCACACGCCGGTCTTCCACCAGGTCGAGGGCTTGGCGGTGGACCGCGGCCTGACCATGGCCCACCTGCGGGGAACGCTCGATGCGTTCGCGCGCGCCGAGTTCGGTCCGGAGGCCCGCACCCGGATCCGTCCGCACTTCTTCCCGTTCACCGAGCCGTCCGCCGAGGTCGACGTCTGGTTCGTCGGCAAGAAGGGCGGTGCCGGCTGGGTGGAGTGGGGCGGCTGCGGGATGGTGCATCCGAACGTGTTGCGCGCCGCGGGGATTGACCCGGACGTCTACTCCGGCTTCGCGTTCGGCATGGGGCTGGAACGGACGCTGCAGTTCCGCAACGGGATTCCGGACATGCGCGACATGGTCGAGGGCGACGTCCGCTTCTCCCTGCCGTTCGGGGTCGGTGCCTGATGCGCGTTCCCTACAGCTGGCTGCGCGAGATCGTGGCCGTCGGCGCGCCCGATTGGGACGTCGCCCCCGAGGAGCTCGAGCAGACGCTGGTGCGCATCGGCCACGAGGTCGAAGAGGTCGTCACACTCGGGCCGGTCGATGGCCCGCTGACCGTGGGCCGGGTCACCGCCATCGAGGAGCTCACCGGTTTCAAAAAGCCGATCCGGTTCTGCCACGTCGATGTCGGCGAGGCCAAAGATCGCGAAATCGTATGCGGTGCAACTAACTTCGTTGTGGGTGACCTCATCGTTGCCGCGCTGCCCGGCACCACCTTGCCCGGCGACTTCACGATCGCGGCCCGCAAAACCTACGGCCGCAATTCCGACGGAATGATCTGCTCGGCAGCAGAACTCGGCATGGGCGCCGACCAATCCGGGATCTTGGTGCTGCCCCCGGGCACGGCGGACCCGGGAGCCGACGGCGCGGCGGTGCTGGGACTCGACGACGTGATCTTCCACCTGGCGATCACGCCCGACCGCGGCTACTGCATGTCGCTGCGCGGCCTGGCCCGCGAGATCGCCTGCGCCTACGACGTTGACTATGTCGATCCCGCCAGCAGCCAGGTGGTCAAGCCGCTGCCGGTCAACGGCGAGGCGTGGCCGCTGACCGTGCAGCCCGACACCGGCGTGCGGCGATTCGCGCTGCGCCCGGTCATCGGCATCGACCCGGCGGCGGTGTCGCCGTGGTGGCTGCAGCGCCGGCTGCTGTTGTCCGGCATTCGCGCGACCTCCCCGGCAGTCGACGCCACCAACTACGTGATGCTCGAGCTCGGCCACCCCATGCACGCCCACGACCGCAAACGGATCACCGGTAGCTTCGGCGTCCGGTTCGCCCGGCCCGGCGAGACCGTGGTGACCCTCGACGACATCGAGCGCAAACTCGAGCCGGTTGACGTCCTCATCGTCGACGACACCGCGACCACCGCGATCGGCGGCGTGATGGGTGCGGCGAGCACGGAGGTGCGCGCCGACTCGACCGACGTGCTGCTGGAGGCCGCGGTGTGGGATCCCGCCGCCGTCTCGCGCACCCAGCGCAGGCTGCATCTGCCCAGCGAAGCGGCCCGACGCTACGAGCGGGGAGTGGATCCGGCAATCTCGGTGGTCGCGTTGGATCGGTGCGCCACGCTGCTCGCCGACATCGCCGGCGGGGTGGTCTCCGACGGCCTGACCGACTGGCGCGGTGACCCGCCGGTCGGCAACTCGGTCGCCGATTGGGCTGGGTCGCCCATCGAGATCGCCGTCGACCTGCCGGATCGCGTCGCCGGGGTGGGCTACGCCCCGGGCACGACCGCCAGGCGGCTCACCCAGATCGGCGCCGACGTGGCCGAGCGGGGCGACACGCTGACGGTGACCCCACCGAGCTGGCGGCCCGACCTCGTCCAGCCCGCCGACCTCGTCGAGGAGGTGCTGCGGCTCGAGGGACTGGAAGTCATCCCGTCGGTGTTGCCGTCGGCGCCGGCCGGCCGGGGCCTCTCGGCCGTGCAGAAGCGCCGCCGCGCCATCGGCAAGTCCCTGGCCCTGTCCGGTTACGTCGAGGTCCTGCCGACGCCGTTTTTGCCCGCGGGCGTCTTCGACCTGTGGGGCCTGCCGGCCGACGACCCGCGGCGTTCCACCACCGAGGTGCTCAACCCGCTGGAGGCCGACCGTCCGCACCTGGCCACCACGCTCCTGCCCGCACTGCTGGAAGCCTTGGTGCGCAACGTCTCTCGCGGCCTGGTCGACATTTCGCTGTATGCCCTGGCGCAAGTGGTCCAGCCGACGACGGACACGCGCGCGGTCGACCTCATTCCCGTCGACCGCCGGCCCACCGACGCCGAGATCGCGGTGCTGGACGAGTCGCTGCCGCGGCAACCACAGCACGTGGCGGCGGTGCTGACCGGCCTGCGCGAGAACCGCGGGCCCTGGGGCCCCGGCCGCCGGGCCGAGGCCGCCGACGCTTTCGAGGCGGTGCGCATCATCGCCCGTGCCAGCGGGATCGACGTGCGGTTCCGCGCGGCGCAGCAGCTGCCGTGGCATCCGGGACGGTGCGCCGAAGTGCTCGTCGGGGACATTCCGGTGGGCTATGCGGGCCAGCTGCACCCCGCGGTGATCGAGCGCTCCGGGCTGCCCAGGGGCACCTGCGCCCTCGAGCTGAACCTGGACGCGATGCCCATCCCGCTGACGCTGCCCGCGCCCCGGGTGTCGCCTTTCCCGGCCGTGTTCCAGGACGTCAGCCTGGTGGTGCCCGCGCACGTCCCGGCTCAGGCGGTGGCCGACGCGGTACGCGAGGGCGCGGGGGAGCTGCTCGAAGACCTGCAGTTGTTCGACGTGTTCACCGGCCCGCAGATTGGCGAGGACCGCAAATCGCTGACCTTCGCGCTGCGGTTCCGCGCACCCGACCGCACGCTGACCGAGGACGACGCCACCGCGGCTCGCGACGCGGCCGTCCGCCGCGCCGCCGAGGCGGTCGGCGCGGAGTTGCGCGCCTAGTGGAATGGATTTGCAAACCACTGCATAACCATGCAGAATCGGCGGAATGGCCGACGGGATGAAGGTGGCGGTTGCCGGTGCCAGCGGCTACGCGGGCGGCGAAATCCTGCGCCTGCTGCTCGGGCACCCGGCCTACGCGCACGGGCGCCTCACCATAGGCGCGGTGACCGCCGCCGCGAGCGCCGGCAGCACGCTCGGTGAGCACCACCCGCACCTGACACCGCTGGCCCAGCGCGTGGTCGAACCCACCGAGCTGGACGTGCTCGCCGATCACGATGTGGTGTTCCTGGCCTTGCCCCACGGCCATTCGGCTGCGCTGGCCGAACGGCTCGGCCCCGACACCCTGATCATCGACTGCGGCGCCGACTTCCGGCTCACCGACGCCGCCGCGTGGGAGCGGTTCTACGGATCGCCGCACGCCGGGAGCTGGCCGTACGGGCTGCCGGAGCTGCCCGGTGCGCGCGAGCGGCTGCGCGGGGCCCGCCGCATCGCGGTTCCGGGCTGTTACCCGACCGCGGCGCTGCTGGCCCTGCTGCCCGCGGTCGCCGACGACCTCATCGAGCCCGCCGTCACCGTGGTCGCCGTCAGCGGCACCTCCGGCGCCGGCCGCGCCGCGAAGACGGACCTGCTGGGCGCCGAGGTCATCGGCTCGGCGCGGGCCTACAACATCGCCGGGACGCACCGGCACACCCCCGAGATCGCTCAGGGCCTGGGCGCCGTCACCGGCCGCGACGTCACCGTGTCGTTCACCCCGGTGCTCATCCCGACGTCGCGCGGCATCCTGGCCACCTGTACCGCGCGCACCCACGCACCGCTGTCACAGTTGCGGGAGACCTACGAAAAGGCTTACCACGCAGAGCCTTTCATCTACCTGATGCCCGAGGGGCAACTGCCCCGCACCGGGGCGGTGATCGGTAGCAACGCGGCGCACATCGCTGTTGCGGTGGACGAGGCCGCTCAGACATTCGTCGCGATCGCCGCGATCGACAACCTGGTCAAGGGGACGGCCGGTGCCGCCGTGCAGTCGATGAACCTGGCGCTGGGTTGGCCGGAGACCGAAGGCCTTTCGGTGCTCGGGGTGGCGCCGTGACGTCCACGGCTGCCCATGCGCGATTGCTGCGCGAACAGGGCGTCACCGCGCCCGCCGGGTTCCGCGCCGCCGGCATCGCCGCCGGGATCAAGGCCTCGGGCAATCGCGACCTGGCCCTGGTCTTCAACGAGGGGCCCGACTACGCGGCGGCCGGGGTGTTCACCCGCAACAAGGTCAAAGCCGCGCCGGTGCTGTGGAGCCAACAAGTGCTGACCACCGGCGCGCTGCGCGCGGTGATTCTGAACTCCGGCGGCGCCAACGCCTGCACCGGACCGGGCGGCTTCCAGGACACCCACGCCACCGCGGAAGCGGTGGCGGCCGCGCTGTCGGACTGGGGAACCGAGACCGGGGCCATCGAGGTGGCGGTGTGCTCGACGGGGCTGATCGGTGACCGGTTGCCGATGGACAAGGTGCTCGCCGGCGTGCGCACGGTGGTGCACGACATGGCGGGCGGCTTGTCCGGCGGTGACGAGGCGGCCCAGGCGATGATGACCACCGACACCGTGCCCAAACAGGTTGCGTTGCACCATCCGGACAATTGGACGATCGGCGGGATGGCCAAGGGCGCCGGCATGCTCGCGCCGTCGCTGGCAACGATGCTCTGCGTGCTCACCACCGATGCGGCCGTCGACGCGGCCGCCCTGGACCGAGCGCTGCGCCACGCCGCCGCGCGCACCTTCGACCGGCTCGACATCGACGGGGCGTGCTCGACCAACGACACGGTGCTGCTGCTGACTTCGGGGGCCAGCGGGATCGCCCCCGGGCAGGCCGAGCTCGACGAGGCCGTGCTGCGGGTGTGCGACGACCTGTGCGCCCAGCTGCAGGCCGACGCCGAGGGCGTCACGAAGCGGGTCAACGTCACCGTGACCGGTGCCGCCTCCGAGGACGACGCCCTGCTCGCCGCCCGGACGATCGCCCGTGACAGCCTGGTCAAGACGGCGGTGTTCGGCTCCGACCCCAACTGGGGCAGGGTGCTCGCCGCCGTCGGCATGGCGCCCATCGCCCTGGACCCGGATCGGATCACCGTGGCTTTCAACGGCTTTGAAGTCTTCGCCGACGGGACCGGAGCGCCGGGCGCGCGTGCGGTGGACCTCTCGGGACCCGACATCGACATCACGGTCGATCTGGGGCTCGGCGACGGCCGGGTCACCATCCGGACCACCGACCTGTCGCACGGCTACGTCGAAGAGAACTCGGCGTACAGCTCATGAGCTCCGCCACCGAATCGCTGTCCACCGCGGTCAAGGCGCAGGTGCTCGCCGAGGCCCTGCCCTGGCTCAAGCAGCTGCACGGCAAGATCGTCGTCATCAAGTACGGCGGCAACGCCATGACCGACGACACGCTGCGGCACGCCTTCGCCGCCGACATGGCATTCCTGCGCAACTGTGGCATCCATCCCGTGGTGGTGCACGGCGGAGGGCCGCAGATCAGCGCGATGCTGCGCCGGCTCGGCATCCCGGGCGACTTCAAGGGCGGATTCCGGGTCACCACACCCGAAGTGCTCGACGTGGCGCGGATGGTGCTGTTCGGCCAGGTCGGCCGCGAACTGGTCAACCTGATCAACGCCCACGGACCGTACGCCGTCGGCATCACCGGCGAGGACGCCCAGCTGTTCACCGCCGTGCGGCGCAGCGTCACCGTGGACGGCGTGGCCACCGACATCGGCCTGGTCGGGGACGTCGAACGGGTGAACACCGCCGCCCTGCTGGATCTGATTGCCGCACGGCGTATTCCGGTGGTGTCGACGCTGGCGCCGGACGCCGAAGGCGTGGTGCACAACATCAACGCCGACACCGCCGCGGCGGCGCTGGCCGAAGCGCTGTGCGCCGAGAAGCTGTTGATGCTCACCGATGTCGAAGGCCTGTACACGAGCTGGCCGGACCGCGGCTCGCTGGTCAGCGAAGTCGACACGGGCACATTGTCGCAACTGCTACCCACGCTGGAGGCGGGCATGATCCCCAAAGTCGAAGCATGTCTGCGGGCCGTCACCGCGGGCGTGCCGAGCGCGCACGTCATCGACGGCCGGGTCGAACACTGTGTGCTGGTGGAGCTTTTCACCGACGCGGGCACCGGCACCAAGGTGGTCCGCGCGTGACCGCGACGGACGCCATCAAGCAGCGGTGGGAAGCCGTGATGATGAACAACTACGGCACCCCGCCGATGGCTCTGGCGAGCGGCGACGGCGCGGTGGTCACCGACGTGGACGGCAAAACCTATCTCGATCTGCTCGGCGGCATCGCGGTCAACGTGCTGGGCCACCGTCATCCGGCGATCATCGAGGCGGTCACCCACCAGATGTCGACGCTGGGCCACACCTCCAATCTGTATGCCACCGAACCGAGTCTCGCGCTGGCCGAAGAACTCGTCGCCCTGCTCGGCGCCGGCAACGAATCGGGCACCACGGCGCGGGCGTTCTTCTGCAACTCCGGAACCGAGGCCAACGAGGTGGCGTTCAAGCTGTCCCGGCTCACCGGGCGCACCAAACTGGTTGCCGCACAAGAGGCCTTCCACGGCCGTACCATGGGAGCGCTGGCGCTCACCGGTCAGCCGAGCAAGCAGGCGCCGTTCGCGCCGCTGCCCGGCGACGTCACCCATGTGCGGTACGGCGACACCGACGCGCTGGCCGACGCGGTCGACGACGCGACCGCGGCCGTGTTCTTGGAACCGATCATGGGGGAGAGCGGCGTCGTCGTCCCACCGGAGGGATACCTCGTCGCCGCACGCGACATCACCGCGCGGCACGGGGCATTGCTGGTGCTCGACGAGGTGCAGACCGGGATGGGCCGCACCGGAACGTTTTTCGCCCACCAGCACGACGGCATCACCCCGGATGTGGTGACGCTGGCCAAGGGGCTCGGCGGCGGCCTGCCCATCGGGGCCTGCCTGGCCGTCGGCCCGGCCGCCGACCTGATGACCCCCGGCCTGCACGGCAGCACCTTCGGCGGCAATCCGATCTGCGCGGCGGCGGCGCTCGCGGTGCTGCGGGTGCTGGCCGAGCAGAATTTGGTGCGGCACGCCGAGGTGCTGGGTAAGTCGTTGCGCCACGGCATCGAGGCGCATGCCCACCCGCTGGTCGACCACGTGCGCGGCCGCGGCCTGCTCTGCGGCGTGGCGCTCACCGAGCCGCGCGCCAAGGACGCCGAAGCGGCCGCTCGCCGGGCCGGGTTCCTGGTGAACGCGGCCGCGCCCGACGTCCTGCGGCTGGCGCCGCCGCTGATCATCACCGAAGCCCAGATCGACGGCTTCGTCGCGGCACTGCCGGGCATTCTCGATGAATCCGCCGGAGCCGCAGCATGACTCGCCACTTCCTGCGCGACGACGACCTGTCGCCCACCGAGCAGGCCGAGGTGCTGCAGCTCGCCGCCGAACTGAAGAAGGATCCGCTGCGTGCCCGCCCGCTGGACGGCCCGCGCGGGGTCGCGGTCCTGTTCGACAAGAACTCCACCCGTACCCGCTTCTCGTTCGAGGTGGGCATCGCCCAGCTCGGCGGGCACGCCGTTGTCGTCGACGCCCGCAGCACCCAGCTGGGCCGCGACGAAACCCTGGAGGACACCGCGCGGGTGCTGTCGCGCTACGTCGAGGCCATCGTCTGGCGGACGTTCGGCCAGGAGCGCCTCGAGGCCATGGCCGCGACCGCGACGGTGCCGGTGGTCAACGCGCTCTCCGACGAATTCCATCCCTGCCAGGTGCTCGCCGATCTGCAGACCATCGCCGAGCGCAAGGGCGCGCTAACTGGTTTGCGGATGACTTACTTCGGTGACGGCGCCAACAACATGGCCCACTCGCTGATGCTCGGTGGCGTCACGGCCGGCATGCACGTCACCATCGCCGCCCCCGACGGCTTCGCCCCCGACCAGGCCTTCGTGACCGCGGCCCTGCGCCGCGCGGAAGACACCGGCGCTTCGGTCGCCGTCACCACCGACGCCGACGCGGCCGCGCGCGGCGCCGACGTCCTGGTGACCGACACCTGGACGTCGATGGGGCAGGAGGACGACGGGCTGGACCGCCTCACACCGTTTCGGCCCTACCAGATCAACGCTCGGCTGCTGGCCCTCGCCGACCCGGAAGCCATTGTCCTGCACTGTCTTCCGGCTCACCGCGGCGACGAGATCACCGACGAGGTGATGGACGGGCCGGCGAGCGTGGTCTGGGACGAGGCCGAAAACCGGCTGCACGCCCAGAAAGCGCTGCTGGCGTGGCTGCTGGAGCGACGCTCATGACTCGATCGAAGACCACACCCGAAACCACCCGGGCCGGCCGGCAGGCGCGCATCGTGGCCATCCTGTCGTCGGTCGAGGTGCGCAGCCAGAGCGAACTGGCTGCGCTGCTGGCCGACGACGGCATCGACGTCACCCAGGCCACCCTGTCGCGGGACTTAGAAGAGCTGGGCGCGGTGAAGCTGCGCGGCGCGGACGGCGGGGTCGGCGTCTACATGGTCCCCGAGGACGGCAACCCGGTGCGCGGCGTATCGGGCGGCACCGCGAGGCTGTCCCGGCTGCTGAACGAACTGCTGGTGTCGGCCGACGCGAGCGCCAACCTCGCGGTGCTGCGCACACCGCCCGGCGCCGCCGACTATCTGGCCAGCGCGATCGACCGCGCGGCGCTCCCGTACGTCGTCGGCACCATCGCCGGCGATGACACCGTCTTCGTGGCCGCTCGCGAGCCGATGACCGGCGCCGAGCTGGCCGACACCCTGGAAAAACTCACGTAAGCGTTTCAACCTAAGGAGATTTATGTCAGAACGCGTCATCCTGGCGTATTCCGGCGGTCTGGACACCTCGGTGGCCATCAGCTGGATCGGCAAGGAGACCGGCCGCGAGGTCGTAGCGGTGGCGATCGACCTCGGCCAGGGCGGCGAAGACATGGAGGTCATTCGCCAGCGGGCCCTGGACTGCGGTGCGGTCGAAGCCGTCGTGGTCGACGCCCGCGACGAGTTCGCCGAGGAATACTGCCTGCCCACGATCCTGTCCAACGCCCTCTACATGGATCGCTACCCGCTGGTGTCGGCGATCAGCCGGCCGCTGATCGTCAGGCACCTGGTGGCCGCGGCGCGCGAGCACGGCGGCAGCATCGTCGCGCACGGCTGCACCGGCAAGGGCAACGACCAGGTCCGGTTCGAGGTCGGATTCGGTTCGCTGGCACCCGATCTCGAGGTGCTGGCGCCGGTTCGTGATTACGCGTGGACGCGGGAGAAGGCGATCGCGTTCGCCGAAGAGAACGCGATCCCGATCAACGTGACCAAGCGCTCGCCGTTCTCCATCGACCAGAACGTGTGGGGCCGCGCGGTGGAAACCGGTTTCCTGGAACACCTTTGGAACGCGCCCACCAAGGACGTGTACGCGTACACCGAGGACCCCACGCTGAACTGGAGCACGCCCGACGAGGTGATCGTCGGGTTCGAACGCGGCGTGCCGGTGACGATCGACGGCAAGCGGGTCTCGGTGCTGCAGGCAATCGAGGAACTCAACACCCGGGCGGGCGCGCAGGGCGTCGGCCGCCTCGACGTCGTCGAGGACCGGCTGGTGGGCATCAAGAGCCGCGAGATCTACGAGGCGCCCGGCGCCATGGTGCTCATCACCGCGCACACCGAGCTCGAACACGTCACGCTGGAGCGGGAACTGGGCCGTTTCAAGCGGCATACCGATCAGCGTTGGGCCGAGCTGGTTTATGACGGGCTCTGGTATTCACCGCTCAAGGACGCCTTGGAGAGCTTCGTCGCCAGGACCCAGGAGCACGTGTCGGGCGAGGTGCGAATGGTGTTGCACGGCGGCCACATTGCGGTCAACGGCCGGCGCAGCGCGGAATCGCTGTACGACTTCAATCTGGCCACCTACGACGAGGGCGACTGCTTCGACCAATCGGCCGCAAAGGGTTTCGTCTACGTGCACGGGCTGTCCTCGAAGATCGCGTCCCGCCGGGACCAGACCTCACAGGGCCCGGCCGAAGCGTGAGCACGCGCGAGGGGTCACTGTGGGGCGGGCGGTTTACCGACGGCCCGTCGGACGCGCTGGCCGCGCTGAGCAAGTCCACCCACTTCGACTGGGTGCTGGCCCCCTACGACATCGTCGCCTCGCGGGCGCACACCGTGATCCTGTTCCGGGCCGGACTGCTCAATGAAGAGCAGCGCGACGGACTGCTGGCCGGCTTGGACCAGCTCGCCGAGGATGTCACGGACGGCAGCTTCGCGCCGTTGGTCACCGATGAGGACGTGCACGGGGCGCTGGAACGCGGGCTGATCGAGAGGGTCGGGCCCGACCTGGGCGGGCGGTTGCGGGCCGGCCGGTCGCGCAACGACCAGGTGGCCACGCTGTTCCGGATGTGGCTGCGCGACGCGGTGCGCCGGGTCGCCGCCGCGGCGCTGGACGTGGTCGGCGCGCTGGCCGCCCAGGCCGCCGCGCACCCCGGCGCCATCATGCCGGGTAAGACCCATATGCAGTCGGCGCAGCCGGTGCTGCTGGCCCACCACCTGCTGGCGCACGCCCACCCGCTGCTGCGCGACGTCGACCGGATCGTGGACTTCGACAGGCGCGCCGGGGTGTCGCCGTACGGCTCGGGCGCACTGGCCGGCTCGTCGCTGGGCCTGGACCCCGACGCGATCGCCGCGGAGCTCGGTTTCGCCACCGCGGCCGACAACTCCATCGACGCGACGGCCTCCCGGGATTTCGCCGCCGAGGCCGCCTTCGTGTTCGCCATGATCGGTGTCGACCTGTCCCGCCTGGCCGAGGACATCATCCTGTGGAGCTCGACGGAGTTCGGCTACGTCACCCTGCACGATTCGTGGTCGACCGGCAGCTCGATCATGCCGCAGAAGAAGAACCCCGACATCGCCGAGCTGGCGCGGGGCAAGTCCGGGCGGCTGATCGGGAACCTGACGGGCCTGCTGGCCACGCTGAAGGCCCAGCCGCTCGCCTACAACCGTGACCTGCAGGAAGACAAGGAACCGGTGTTCGATTCGGTCGCCCAGCTGGAGCTGGTGCTGCCGGCGATGGCCGGACTGGTGGGCAGCCTGACCTTCGATCTCGAACGGATGGCCGCCCTGGCGCCCGCCGGCTACACCCTGGCCACCGATATCGCCGAATGGCTCGTGCGCCAGGGGGTGCCGTTCCGGTCCGCGCACGAGGCGGCCGGGGCCGCGGTGCGCGTGGCCGAGGAGCGAGCCGTCGGCCTCGACGAGCTGACCGACGACGAATTGGCCGCCATCAGCCCCGATCTCACGCCGCGGGTCCGGGAGGTTTTGACGATCGAGGGCTCGGTGTCCTCGCGGGACGCGCGTGGCGGCACCGCGCCGGTTCGGGTCGCCGAGCAGATCGAAATTGTCCTGGCCAGCGCCGATAGGCTCAAAAGCCGGCTGCGCGACGAGTGAGATGAGGTGAGTTTCCCTGACGTGCCGTGACGTGCACACTAGAATTCGGGCTCAAAGCGATCCGCTTGAACGTGTGGGGCCAGGTCCTCGTTACCAAGGGGTGGAAGAACAATGAGCGTCGTCGCCGGCGTCTTCGGTGCGTTGCCACCGCACCGATATTCCCAGCGTGAGCTCACCGACTTCTTCGTCAGCATCCCGGAGTTCGAGGGCTACGAAGACATCGTCCGGCAGCTGCACGCCAGCGCCAAGGTCGGCAGCCGCCACCTGGTGCTGCCGCTGGAGCAGTACCCCGCGCTGACCGACTTCGGCATGGCCAACCGGATCTTCACCGAGCACGCGGTGAAGCTGGGCTGCGAAGCGCTGTCCGGCGCTCTCGACGAGGCGGGACTGCGGCCGCGGGACGTCGACGCGCTCATCACCACCACCGTCACCGGCCTCAGCGTGCCCTCCGTGGACGCCCGGATCGCCGCCCAGCTCGGCCTGCGCGACGACGTGCGGCGGGTGCCGCTGTTCGGCCTCGGCTGCGTCGCCGGCGCCGCCGGTGTGGCCCGCGTGAACGACTATCTGCGCGGCGCACCGGACGCCGTGGCCGCGCTGATCTCCGTCGAGCTGTGCTCGTTGACCTATCCCGGGTACACGCCGTCGCTGGCCGGCCTGGTCGGGAGCGCCCTGTTCGCCGACGGTGCCGCGGCGGTGGTGGCCGTCGGCGAGCGCCGCGCCGAACAACTGGATCCCAGCGGGCCCACCGTCCTCGACTCGCGTAGCCACCTGTATCCCGACTCGCTGCGCACCATGGGCTTCGACGTGGGTGCCACCGGGTTCGAGTTGGTGCTGTCCAAGGACGTCGCTGCCGTCGTCGAGCAATACATCGAAACCGATGTCACCCAGTTCCTTCAGGCGCATGGCTTGACCACGGCCGACATCGGCGCCTTCGTCAGCCACCCCGGCGGCCCGAAGGTCATCGAGGCCATCAACGCGGCGCTCAGCCTGCCACCCGAGGCACTCGAACTCACCTGGCGTTCGCTCGGCGAGATCGGCAACCTCTCGTCGGCGTCGGTGTTGCATGTGTTGCGCGACACCATGGCCAAGCCGCCGCCGAGTGAAAGCCCCGGCCTGATGCTCGCGATGGGTCCAGGATTCTGTTCCGAATTGGTGTTGTTGCGGTGGCACTGATTTTCGCCCGTGCACTTCTACCGCAAGGCGTCGCTTCTTGGGCTTGAAAGTTTGTGGCGATGGGACCGGCCCCGGCGTGGGACAGACCCATCGCGGGAGTATCGCCGTGATTGACACGAGAGGCCGCCTTCGATGAACGGCAACACCGAAGAGCTGATCAAGGCTCTTCGCCAATCGCTGAAAGAAACCGAGCGGCTCAAGCGCGAGAACCGCGAATACTTGGCCTTGTTAGCGGAAAGTGCGGCCGAACCGGTGGCGGTGGTCGGCATGGGCTGCCGGTACCCGGGCGGTGTGAGTTCGCCAGAGGCGTTGTGGCAGATGGTGGCTGACGGCCGCGACGTGGTTTCGGAGTTTCCCGGGGACCGCGGCTGGAACTTGGCCGGTCTGTTCGATGCGGATCCCGACGCCGTGGGCAAGTCGTACGCGCGGTGCGGCGGGTTCCTTTCGGATGTCGGCGAATTCGATGCCGCGTTCTTCGGGATCGCCCCCAGCGAGGCGCTGGCCATGGACCCGCAGCAGCGCCTGCTGCTCGAGGTGTCCTGGGAGGCGCTGGAGCGGGCCGGTATCGATCCCGCCACCCTGCGCGGGTCGGCGACCGGTGTGTTCGCCGGGATATTCCACGGCTCCTACGGCGGGCAGGGCCGGGTCCCGGGACACCTGGAGCGATACGGCCTGCGCGGCTCGACGCTCAGCGTCGCCTCCGGCCGGGTGGCCTACTCGCTGGGGTTCGAAGGGCCTGCCGTGTCGGTGGACACGGCCTGTTCGTCGTCGTTGGTGGCCCTGCACCTGGCGGCGCAGTCGCTGCGTTCCGGCGAGTGTGACCTGGCGCTGGCCGGCGGGGTGACGGTGATGGCCACACCGGCGATGTTCATCGAGTTCAGCCGGCAGCGCGCGTTGGCCGCCGACGGCCGGTGCAAGGCATACGCGGGCGCCGCCGACGGCACCGGGTTTTCCGAAGGCGTCGGTGTGCTGGTGCTGGAACGGCTGGCCGACGCCCGGCGAAACGGGCATTCGGTGCTGGCGGTGATACGCGGGTCCGCGGTGAACCAGGACGGCGCGTCCAACGGCCTGGCGACGCCCAACGGGCCGTCGCAGCAACGGGTGATCAGGGCGGCGCTGGCCGATGCGCGGCTGGGCACGGCCGATGTCGATCTGGTCGAGGGTCATGGCACGGGCACCACGCTCGGGGATCCGATTGAGGCTCAAGCGGTCCTGGCCACCTACGGGCAGGACCGGCCGGCGGATCAACCGTTGTGGTTGGGTTCGATCAAATCGAACATGGGCCATACCTCGGCCGCCGCGGGCGCCGGCGGGGTGATCAAGGTGGTGCAGGCGATCCGCCACGGGGTGATGCCCAAGACGTTGCACGTGAACGAGCCAACGCCGCACGTGGACTGGACGGCCGGTGCGGTGTCGCTGCTGACCGAGCAGCGGCCCTGGCCGGCGGTGGGCCGGCCGCGCCGTGCGGGAGTGTCCTCGTTCGGCATCAGCGGCACCAATGCGCACGTCATCGTGGAGCAGTACGTCCCGGAGCAGGAAAGCGTCGCGCGCCGAGGTGATGACGTGGTGGTGCCGTGGGTGCTCTCGGCCCGCTCGGGTGAGGCGCTGGCCAACCAGGCGGCGCGGCTACTGGCCCGCGTGAAGGCCGATCCCGGGGTGCGGGTGTTGGACGTGGGCTGGTCGCTGGTCGCGACGCGGTCGAGCTTCGAGCACCGGGCGGTCATCGTGGGCGCCGACGGTGCGCAGTTGTTGCGTGGGCTGACGGCGTTGGCGGCCGTTGAGCAGGGTGCCGGCCTGGTGACGGGGCGCGCGCAGCCGGTGGGCAAGACGGTGTTCGTGTTTCCCGGTCAGGGCTCGCAGTGGCCCGGCATGGGCGCCCAATTACTCGACAGTTCAACCGTGTTCGCGGAGCACCTGGAGCGCTGCGCTCACGCGCTCGCCGAATACGTCGACTGGTCGCTGATCGACGTGATCCGCGGCGCCCCGGGCGCACCCGGATTGGACCGGGTGGACGTTGTGCAGCCGGCGCTCTGGGCGGTGATGGTGTCCCTGGCGGAACTGTGGCGCTCGGTGGGGGTGGTCCCCGACGCGGTGATCGGCCATTCGCAGGGCGAGATCGCGGCCGCCTATGTGGCGGGGGCGCTGTCGCTCCAGGACGCCGCCCGCGTCGTCGCGCTGCGCAGCCGGCTGCTGGTGCAGCTGTCGGGCCGGGGCGGCATGGTCTCGTTGGCGTGCAGCCTGCCGCGGGCCGAGGAGCTGATCGCCGGCTGGGGTGAGCGACTGAACATCGCGACCGTCAACGGTGTTGGCGCGGTGGTGGTGTCCGGTGAGGTGGACGCACTGGACGACCTGATGCGACGGTGCGACGCCGAGAACGTTCGCGCCCGCCGGATCGACGTCGACTACGCATCGCATTCCGCGCAGGTGGACTCGATTCGCGAGCCCCTCGCCGACGCGCTGCGCGGACTCCAGCCGCGGTCCGCCGCGGTCGCCTTCTTCTCCACGGTCACCGGTGAGCCGATGGACACCGCGGGCCTGAGCGTCGACTACTGGTTCCAAAGCATCCGGCGCACCGTGCAATTCGAGCGTGCGGTGCGCAAAGCGTGCGAGGCGGGCTATCGGGCGTTCATCGAATCCAGCCCCCATCCGGTGTTGATGGCCGCCGTCGAAGAAACCATGCCCGACAGCGAGCGGGCATGTGTCATCCCGTCGCTGGGCCGCGATGACGGTGGTCTGGACCGCTTCTGGCTCTCGGTCGCCCAAGCCCACGTCGCGGGCGTGGCCGTGGACTGGCGCGCCGCGATGGCCGGCATGGGTGGCCGGGCGGTCGACCTGCCGACATACGGCTTTGTCCGGCAACGCTTCTGGCTCCCGGGCGGGTCGACCGGGTCGCAAGACGTCGCCACCCTGGGCCTGGCCGCCGCCGAGCACGGATTGCTCGGTGCCGTGGTGCCACGGCCCGATTCCGGCGGTGTTGTGCTGACCGGCCGGTTGTCGACGGCGGATCACCCGTGGCTGGCCGATCATGCGGTGGGGGACACCGTGTTGTTTCCTGGGGCCGGGTTCGTCGAGCTGGCCATCCGCGCGGGCGACGAGGTCGGCTGCGGGGTGCTCGACGAGCTGACCTTGTCAACTCCGTTGCTGCTACCCCCCGCCGGGGGCGTACAGGTACAGCTGGTGGTCGGCGCGGCCGACGAGACGGGCGTGCGGCGGTTGTCGGTGTATTCGGCCGGCGCCCAGCCGGATTCGGACTGGGTGCTGCACGCCGAGGGCGCATTGCGGCCCGGCTCCGCGGCACCGGCCGCGGACCTTTCGGTCTGGCCGCCCGCCGGGGCCACCGCGGTGGACGTAACCGGCGCCTACGCGCGCCTGGCGCGGCGGGGCTACGAATACAGTGCCGCTTTCCAGGGTCTGCGGGCCATGTGGCAGCGGGGGGACGAGATCTTCGCGGAGGTCGCCGTGCCCGATTCGGGCGCCCAGGACGGTGGCTTCGGAGTGCATCCCGTGCTCCTGGATGCCGCGCTGCATGCGGTCGGCGCCGTCACCGAGCAGGACCAGACCGTGTTGCCGTTCTCGTGGCAGGGTGTGTCCCTGCACGCATCGGGTGCGTCGCGGGCGCGGGTCCGGATCGCCCCTGCCGGCGCCGGCGCGGTCTCGGTGGATTTGGCCGACGGGACGGGACTTCCGGTGCTCACGGTGCGGTCGCTGGCGATGCGCCCGGTCTCGGCCGGGCAGCTGACGGCGGCGGGTCCCGCGCAGCGCTCCGAGGGATTGCTGGACGTGACATGGTCGCCGATCGCGCTGGTCGGCGCCGCGGGCGGCGCCGACGTCACGGTGTGGGAACTCGGCGATCATGGCGGCGACGTGGTGAAGGCGGTGCACGCCGCGGCCACCGAGATACTGGTGGCGCTGCAATCGGAGTTGCGCGACGAAGGCGGCGCGATGCTGGCCGTGCAGACTCGCGGGGCGGTCGCCCTCGCCGGGGAGGATGTTTCGGACCTGGCCGGCGCCGCCGTGTGGGGACTGGTGCGGTCGGCGCAAGCCGAGCACCCGGGCCGGGTGATGCTGATCGACTCCGACGGCTCGGTGGACGCCGGCGCGGTGATCGATTGTGGCGAGCCGCAGGTGGTGATTCGTCAGGGTGTGGCGTATGCGGCCCGGTTACGGCCGGCGCGCGCCGCGATCGGGCTACCCTCCGCGGGCTGGCGGCTGGACGCCGGCGGGGAGGGAACGCTGGAGGACCTGGTCGTAAGCCCATGCCCACGAACGGATTTGACTGCTGGGCAGGTTCGGGTGGCGGTGGCCGCGGTCGGGGTGAACTTCCGCGATGTCCTGGTGGCCCTGGGGATGTATCCGGGCGGTGGTCAGCTGGGAGCCGAGGGCTCCGGCGTGGTCGTCGAGGTCGGGCCGGACGTGACCGGTCTGGCCGTCGGTGACGCGGTGATGGGCTTGCTGGGGGTCGTCGGTTCCGAAGCGGTGGTGGATCAGCGTGTGGTGACCCCGGTGCCGCCGGGGCTTTCGCTGGTCGCCGCCGCTGGGGTGCCGGTGGTCTTCCTCACGGCGCTGTACGGGCTGTCGGTGCTGGGCGGGCTGCGCGCCGGCGAGCGGGTGTTGGTGCACACCGCCACCGGCGGGGTGGGCATGGCCGCGGTGCAGCTCGCGCGGCACTGGGGCGCCGAGGTGTTCGTCACCGCCAGCCGGGGTAAGTGGGACACCTTGCGCGCGATGGGTTTCGACGACGACCACATCGGCGATTCGCGCACGACGGAGTTCGAGGCGAAATTCTCGGGTGCCACGAACGGGACCGGATTCGACGTCGTGCTCAACTCCCTGGCGGGCGAGTTCACCGACGCGTCGTTGCGACTGTTGGCTGCCGGCGGCCGATTCATCGAGATGGGCAAGACCGACGTGCGTGACCCGCGCGTCGTCGCCGACCAGTATCGGGGCGCGCGGTATCGGGCGTTCGACCTGATGGAGGCCGGCCCCGACCGTACCGCGGCGATGCTGACCGAGATCGTGGGACTGCTGGCTGACGGCACCCTGAAACCATTGCCGCTGAGGACCTTTGACGTGCGCTGCGCCTCGGCGGCCTATCGGTACGTCAGCCAGGCACGCCACATCGGCAAGGTCGCGCTCACGCTTCCGTCGGGGCCCGGCGAGGTGCTCAGCGGCTGTGGTGGCGGCCTGGCCGGGGGCAGCGTGGTGATCACCGGCGGCACCGGTATGGCGGGTTCGGCGCTGGCCCGCCACCTCGTCGACCGTTACCGAGTAGCCCACGTGGTGCTGGTCAGCCGCACCGGGGCCCGGGCCGCCGGCGTCGCCGATCTGGTGGCCGGGCTGCAGGAGGCCGGCGCGCAGGTGTCGGTGGTGGCCTGCGATGTCGCCGATGCGAAAGCGGCATCGGCGATGCTGGCCGGGATACCGGCGGAATATCCGCTGCGCGGAGTCGTCCACGCCGCGGGCATTCTCGACGACGGACTGATCTCGTCGCTGTCGCCGGATCGGGTGGACGCGGTACTGCGCGCCAAGGTCGACGGGGCCTGGAACCTGCACGAGCTCACCCGCCACCTGGATCTCTCCGCGTTCGTGGTGTTTTCGTCGATGGCCGGGATTGTGGGGACCCCGGGACAGGCCAACTACGCGGCGGCCAACAGTTTCCTCGACGGGCTGGCCGCCTACCGGCGCGCCCACGGACTTGCGGGCCTGTCGCTGGCCTGGGGCCTGTGGGAGCAGGCGTCGGCGATGACCGCGCACCTCGGCGACCGCGACAAGGCCCGGATGAGCAGGATCGGGCTGGCTCCGCTGTCCACCGAGCAGGCGCTGGCGGCGTTCGACGCCGCGATGCTGCTCGACAGCCCGGTGCTGGTTGCCGCCCGAGTGGACCGGGCCGCCCTGTCCGACAACATCGCCGCGCTGCCCGGGCTGCTGCGGGAACTCGTGGCCGGTCCGACTCGGCGCGTCATCGATGACACGGAGGTCGCCGCCTCGACGAGCGGGCTTTCGGCACGCCTGCACGGCCTGAGCCCCGACGCACGACAGCGCGAGCTGGTCGACCTGGTTCGCGGCAACGCGGCGATGGTGCTCGGCGTGCCCAATCCGGCGGACATCGACGCCGGCCGCGCGTTCCAAGACCTGGGGTTTGATTCGCTGACCGCCGTCGAGCTGCGGAACCGGCTCAAAAATGCCACGGGCCTTACCCTTTCACCGACGCTGATATTCGACTATCCGACACCGATGGTGCTGGCGACGCATCTGGACACCCAGCTGGCCGGCACCGACGATCAGCCGAACCTGATGGGTCGCTTCAACGACATCACCCGGGAACTGCAGGCGCTGCTCGGCGCGTCCAGCTGGGATGCCGACGACAAGTCGGTGCTGCGGGCCCGCCTGCACAACCTGTTCGCTTCGGTTGCGCCGGGCGATCTTTCCGATGCCGAACCCCTCGACGACGACCTCGACGCCGCCACCGAAAGCCAACTCTTTGCGATCCTCGATGAAGAACTCGGCCGCTGACACCCCACAAGGAGCAACGATGCCGGGCACCACGCAGCACGTCGACTACCTCAAACGCCTCACGGCGGATCTCAGGCGGACCCGGCGGCGCGTAGCGGAATTGGAGGGCCGGCTTTCCGAGCCGGTCGCCGTGGTGGGCATGGCGTGCCGCTATGCCGGTCGAGTCGAGTCGCCGGAAGACCTGTGGCAACTGGTGATCGAGGGCCGTGACACGGTCTCGGACTTCCCGGCCGACCGCGGCTGGGACGTCGAAGGGTTGTACGACCCCGATCCCGACACCAAGGGGAAGATGTACACGCGGCAGGGCAGCTTCCTGCAGGACGCGGGCGACTTCGACGCCGGGTTCTTCGGCATCGGGCCAAGCGAGGCGCTGGCCATGGATCCCCAGCAGCGGATGATGCTGGAGATCTGCTGGGAAGCGTTGGAGCGCGCGGGCATTGACCCCTTCGCGCTGCGGGGCTCGTCGACCGGAGTGTTCGCGGGGGTCATCCACGCCGGCTATGGCGGCGAAGTGAAGGGCGAACTCGAGGGCTACGGGCTGACCGGCTCGACGCTGAGCGTGACCTCGGGCCGGGTGTCCTACGTGTTGGGCCTGGAAGGCCCGGCGGTGTCGGTGGACACGGCGTGTTCGTCGTCGCTGGTCTCCATGCATCTGGCCGCGCAGTCGCTGCGGTCCGGGGAATGCGATTTGGCGCTCGCCGGTGGCGTGACCGTCATGGCCACACCCGCGGCGTTCGTCGAGTTCAGCCGCCAGCGCGCGCTGGCTCCCGACGGTCGCTGCAAGGTGTATGCCGGTGCGGCGGATGGGACTTCGTGGTCGGAGGGCGCGGGCGTGCTGGTGCTGGAGCGGCTCGCCGACGCGCGCCGCCTGGGGCATCCCGT
The DNA here is from genome assembly GCF_059812385.1 of Mycobacterium sp. NGS58. Taxonomy (NCBI): domain Bacteria; kingdom Bacillati; phylum Actinomycetota; class Actinomycetes; order Mycobacteriales; family Mycobacteriaceae; genus Mycobacterium; species Mycobacterium sp. NGS58. Next base: position 76,689 of record NZ_JCALCO010000018.1, read on the forward strand.
CTTGGCGGTGCTGCGCGGCACGGCGGTGAATCAGGACGGCGCGTCGAACGGGTTGACCGCGCCCAACGGGCCGTCGCAGCAGCGGGTGATCCGGGCGGCATTGGCGAACGCCGGACTGGCGGCGGCCGACGTGGATGTGGTCGAGGGCCACGGAACCGGGACGGTGCTCGGGGATCCCATCGAGGCCCAGGCCCTGCTGGCGACCTACGGTCAGGATCGCGCGGCGGACCGGCCGCTGTGGTTGGGGTCGATCAAGTCGAACATCGGGCATACCTCGGCCGCCGCCGGGGTGGCCGGGGTGATCAAGATGGTGCAGGCGATTCGGCATGGGGTGATTCCCAAGACGTTGCACGTGGACATGCCGTCGCCGCATGTGGACTGGTCGGCCGGCGCGGTGTCGCTGTTGACCGAGGCGCAGCCGTGGCCCGATCACGGCGGGCTACGGCGGGCGGGCGTCTCGTCGTTCGGGATCAGCGGCACCAACGCGCACGTGATCGTCGAGCAGGCTCCCACCCAACTCGACCTGGAGGCCGAACCGGTAGCGGCGACGCCGAATCCGGTGATCCCGTGGGTGGTTTCGGCCCGGTCACCCGAGGCGCTGGCCGGTCAGGCGCAACGACTGCTGGATCGGCTCAGCGCCGACGAGGGCGCGCGGGCGGTCGACGTGGGGTGGTCGCTGGCGACCACCCGGGCGGCTTTCGAGCACCGGGCGGTGCTGGTGGGTGCCGACCGCGCCGACCTGGCGGTGGGGTTGACGGGTCTGGCGTCCGGGCGGCCGGACCCGGGCGTGCTGGTCGGCCGGAGCCGGTCGGTGGGCAAGCGGGTGTTCGTCTTTCCCGGCCAGGGCTCGCAGTCGCTCGGGATGGGCGCCGAACTGTATGAGCGTTTCCCCGAGTTCTCCCGGGCTTTCGACGAGGCCGCCGCGGCGGTCGACGCCCATGCGCGGTTGCCGCTTCGTGAGGTCATGTGGGGCGGCGACCCGGAGTTGTTGGAAAGCACGGAGTTTGCCCAGCCGGCGTTGTTCGTGCTGGAGATCGCGTTGGCCGCGTTGTGGGAGTCCTTCGGTGTGACACCGGATGTGGTGATCGGCCACTCGGTGGGGGAGATCGCCGCGGCGTGCGTGGCCGGGGCGCTGTCGCTGCCCGATGCGGCTCGGCTGGTGGCGGCGCGCGGCCGGTTGATGGCCGGGCTGCCCACCGGCGGCGTGATGGTCGCCGTGACCGCGACGGAAGCGGACGTGGCACCCCTGCTCAACGGTGCCGTGAGCATCGCTGCGGTGAACGGCCCGCAATCGCTGGTGCTTTCCGGTGCTCAGGACGCGGTGGCGGCGGTCGCGGACCGGCTTGCGGCCGGTGGCGCGAGGGTGCACCGGCTGGCGGTCTCGCACGCGTTTCACTCGCCGTTGATGGAGCCCATGATGGAGGACTTCGCGGCGGTGGCGGCGCAGGTGTCGGCGGGGGAGCCGCGGGTCGCCCTGGTGTCCAACCTGACCGGGCAACTGGCCGGGCCCGACTATGGGACCGTCGGGTATTGGGTGGACCACGTGCGCAACCCGGTGCGGTTCGTGGACGGGGTGCAGCTGGCCGAATCCCTCGGCGCCGGTGTGTTCCTGGAGGTGGGTCCGGGGGCGGCGTTGACGTCCGCGGTGGAGCAATCCCTGACGACCGACCGGGCGACCTCGGTGGTGACCATGGCCAAGGGCCGCCCCGAAGTGGAGTCGGTGCTGCGGGCGGCGGGTCAGCTGTTCACGGCGGGGTCCGATGTGCGGTGGGCGGCGGCGTTCGCCGGCTCCAACGCCCGGAGTGTCGAGTTGCCGACGTATGCCTTTGTGCGGCGGCGCTTTTGGCTGTCTGGCGATTCGGTGGGTTCGGCCAACATCGCCAGCCTGGGCCTGGCCGAGGCCGAGCACGCGCTGTTGGGCGCGGTGGTGGACCGGCCGGATTCCGGCGGTGTGGTGTTGTCGGGCCGGCTTTCGCTGGCCGCTCAGCCATGGTTGGCCGACCACGCGGTCGCCGGCACGGTGCTGTTTCCGGGGGCCGGCTTCGTCGAGTTGGCGTTGCGCGCCGGCGACGAGGTCGGCTGCTCTGTGATCGAGGAGTTGACGCTGTCCGCGCCGCTGTCGGTGCCGGCGGCCGGGGTGGTGCAGCTCCAGGTGGTGGTGGCCGCGGCCGGCGCGGCGGGAACCCGCTCGGTCGCCGTGTATTCGCGTGCGGCGCAATCTGATTGGCTGCTGCACGCCGAAGGTGTGCTGAGCGACGGTCCGCCCGCACCGGGCGCAGACCTGTCGGTGTGGCCGCCGCCGGGTGCGGACGGGGTGATCGTGACCGGCGCCTACGACGGCCTGGCGGCCCGGGGCTACGGATACGGTCCGGCCTTTCAGGGGTTGCGGGCCGTCTGGCGAAGGGGGAGCGAGACTTTCGCCGAGGTGGAGCTTCCGCAGCAGGCCGGGGTGTCGACCGCTGGCTTCGGCATCCATCCGGTGCTCCTGGACGCGGCGCTGCATGCGCTGGGTGCCGCCGACGAACGGATCGAGACCGTGTTGCCGTTCTCGTGGCAGGGGGTGAGTCTGAACGCCGCCGGCGCATCGCGGGTCCGGGTCAGGCTGGCGCCGGTCGGCGCAGGCGCAGTGTCGGTCGAGCTGGCCGATTCATCCGGGCTGCCCGTCTTGTCGGTGCGCGAGCTGGTGACGCGAGCCGTCTCGGCCGATCAGTTGACCGCGGCCGTGGCTTCCCGCGCCGGCAGCGGCGAGCTGCTCGACGTGGTGTGGTCGCCGGTCTCGCTGCCCGGCAACGATGTTGGTGAGGACTTCACCGTCTGGGAGTCACCGTCGGCGGTCTCGGGCGCGGTCACCTCCGTGTACAGCGCGACCCACGAGGCCCTGGGCGCGCTGCAAGCCTGGCTGACGGGTGCGGCGGCCGGGGTCCTGGTGGTGCTGACGCGCGCGGCGGTGGGCCTGGCGGGCGAGGACGTCGCGGACCTGGCGGGTGCCGCGGTATGGGGGTTGACGCGCTCGGCCCAGGCCGAGCACCCGGGCCGTGTGGTGTTGGTCGATACCGACGGAACCCTCGATATCTCAGCGGTGATCGGTTGTGGCGAGCCACAATTGGTGGTGCGCGACGGCGTGGCCTACAGCGCCCGGCTGAAGCCGGCGGACCGGCGGCCCCTGCTGCGGCTGCCCGACCCGCCGTCGGTGTGGCGGCTGGCCGCCGGCGACGCGGGAACGCTCGAGGATCTGGCGGTGCAGGAGTCCGCGCCGGCGTCATTGGAGGCCGGTCAGGTGCGGGTGACGGTCGCCGCCGCCGGCGTGAACTTCCGCGATGTGCTGGTGGCACTGGGCATGTACCCGAGCGCCGCGCAGCTGGGCGCCGAGGGCGCGGGAATCGTCACCGAACTCGGCGCGGGCGTGACGGATCTGGTCGTCGGGGACGCGGTCTTGGGGATCTTCGGGCTGGCCGGCTCCGAGGCGGCCGTCGATCGCCGGTTGGTGACCCGGGTGCCGCAGGGCTGGTCGATGGCGCAGGCCGCGGCCGTGCCGGTGGTGTTCTTGACGGCCTATTACGGGCTACGGGTGCTGGCAGGCCTGCGCGCCGGGCAGCGGGTGCTGGTGCACGCCGCCACCGGCGGGGTGGGCATGGCCGCGGTGCAGCTGGCGCGGCACTGGGGCGCCGAGGTATTCGCGACCGCCAGCCGCGGCAAGTGGGACACCCTGCGCGCCATGGGATTCGACGACGACCACATCGCGGACTCCCGAACGCTTGACTTCGAACAGAAATTCGGCGGCGGCGTGGACGTGGTGCTCAACTCCCTGGCGGGGGAGTTCAACGATGCGTCGCTGCGTCTGCTGGGGCCCGGCGGCCGCTTCATCGAGATGGGCAAGACCGACCTGCGCGACCAGGATGCCGTCGCATCGGCCCACCCCGGGGTGACGTATCGGGCGTTCGATCTCATGGAGGCCGGCCCCGACCGCATCGCCGAGATGCTGGCGGAGCTGATGGGGTTATTCGCCGGAGGAAACCTGGGGCCGTTGCCGGTCAAGGCATTCGACGCGCGGAGCGCGGCCGACGCCTACCGGTTCGTCAGCCAGGCGCGCCACATCGGCAAGGTCGTGCTCACCCTGCCGAATGGGCCCGCCGGGCTGGCCGGCGGCACCGCGTTGATCACCGGCGGCACCGGCATGGCGGGTTCGGCGGTGGCGCGGCATCTCGTCGAGCGGTACCGGGTGCCCCACGTGATGCTGGTCAGCCGCAGCGGTGAACGTGCCGACGGTATCGCCGAGCTGGCCGCCGAATTGCGCGAGGCGGGGGCGGCGGTGGCCGTGGTGCCGTGTGATGTCGGCGACCGGGACGCCGTCGCGGCGTTGCTGGCGCAGGTGCCGGAACGGTACCCGTTGCGGTCGGTGTTCCACGCGGCGGGCGTGCTCGACGACGCGGTGATCGCATCGTTGACGCCCGCGCGCATCGATACGGTGCTGCGCGCCAAGGTCGACGGGGCGTGGAATCTGCACGAGCTCACCAAAGAGCTGGATTTGTCGGCGTTCGTGGCGTTTTCGTCGATGGCGGGCATCGTGGGTGCGCCGGGTCAAGGGAATTACGCGGCCGCCAACAGCTTCCTGGACGCGCTGGCGGCGCATCGCCGGGCTCACGGGCTGCCGGGCCTGTCGGTGGCCTGGGGGATGTGGGAGGAGACCTCCACGATGACCCGACACCTCGGTGAGCGTGACAAGGCCAGGATGAGCCGGGCCGGGCTGAGCGCGTTGTCCACTCGGCAGGCGCTGGAGCTGCTGGACGCCGCGTTGCTCACCGAACACCCCATGGTGGTGGGCACGCGACTGGACAGGGGAGCGCTGGCGCATCACCGCGACACGCTGCCGCCGTTGCTGAGCCAGTTGGCGACCCGGCCGGCACGCCGGGTCCTGGAGCACACCGACATGGTGTCCCTGACGGGCCTGCGGGCACGCCTGGAGGGCATGACCCCCGAACAGCGGCACGGCGAATTGGTCGAACTGGTCTGCAGCAACGCGGCAACCGTCTTGGGCCACAGCACCGCGGACGTCAACGCGGACGACGCGTTCGGCGACCTCGGCTTCGATTCGCTGACCGCGGTCGAACTGCGCAACCGGCTGAAAATTGCCACCGGGCTTACCCTTTCGCCCACGCTGATCTTCGACCAGCCCACGCCCGGCGCGCTTGCCGAACACCTCGACGTCCAGCTGGCCACCAGCTCCCCCGAAGGGGCGACTGCCACGCCGCCCGATCGCATGGCCCGTTTCAACGACATCGTCCTCGAACTGCAGGCACTGCTCAAGGCGCCCGACCTGAGTCCCGGCGACAGGGCGCAGCTCATCACCCGGCTGGAAAGCCTGTCGAGCACCGCGACGGGCCCGTCGCCGGCTCCGCTCCTGTTGCCTCCCGAGGACGCGTTCGACGACGACATCTCCACCGCCACCGAGAGTCAGCTTTTCGCGATTCTCGACGACGAAGTCGGCCCCTGACTTTGCGATCGACGGACGTAGCGATCATCGGGCTGGCATGCAGGTTCCCCGCCGCGGCCGGCCCCGGCGCGTTCTGGCGCTTGCTCTGCGACGGGCGGGAGGTCACTCAGTTCGCCGAGGACGCGGGCGAATTCGACGCCGACTTCTTCAATGTGTCACCGCGCGAGGCATGCGCGATGGATCCCCGGCAACGCCTGGCCCTCGAACTGGCCTGGGAGTTGTTCGAGGACGCCTTCTTGGTTCCGGAAACACTTGAAGGAGAGCAGGTTTCGGTGTACCTCGGGGCGATGACCGATGACTACGCCGCGCTGACGCTGCGCGATCTTGCCGACAACCTGGACCACCACACCTTCACCGGGATCAGCCGGGCGATGATCGCCAACCGCGTCTCGTATGCCTTCGGGTTGCGGGGACCCAGCATGACCATCGATTCCGGCCAGTCGTCTTCTCTGGTGGCCGTGCACCTCGGCTGCGAAAGCGTCGCCGCCGGTCAGTCGACGCTGGCGATCGCGGGCGGAGTCCATCTCAACCTGGCCGACGAAATCGCCGCGCTGGAACGGGAATTCGGCGCGGTATCGGTGTCCGGTCACACCTATGCGTTCGATCGGCGCGCCGACGGCTACGTGCGCGGTGAAGGTGGCGGGCTGGTGTTGCTGAAGCCCCTACCCGCGGCCCTGGACGACGGGGACCGCATCCGCGCGGTCATTCGCGGTAGCGCCGTGGGCAACGCCGGGCACAGCGCTACCGCCCAGACCGTGCCATCGGCGCGCAGCGAAGCCGGCGTGATCCGGCGCGCGCTCGCCGATGCCGGCCTGCGGCCCGGCGATGTCGATTACATCGAGGCCCACGGCACGGGGACGAAGGTCGGCGATGCGATCGAGGTCGAGGCGCTGGGGGAGATCTTCGCCGAGCGCGCCCACGATCCGGTGCGGGTGGGATCGGTGAAGACCAACACCGGTCACGCCGGAGGTGCGGCGGGAATCGCGGGCCTGCTCAAGGCCGTACTGGCAGTCGAGGACGGCACCATCCCACCCAGCCTCAACTACGCCGACCCGGAGGTTGACCTCAAAAGCCTTGGGCTGCAGGTCAACACCGCACTGACACCGTGGCCGGCGGTGGGTCATCCGCGGCGGGCGGGGGCCTCCTCGTTCGGCATGGGCGGCACCAACGCGCACGTCATCGTCGAGCAACCCCCCGTTCAGCGAGAAATGACGCCGCCGGAAGGGCCCGCGCGCGCAGTCGAGGCAGTGCCGTCGGTGTTGTCGGCCCGTTCCGAGGAGGCGCTGGCCAACCAGGCGCAACGGTTGTCCGCCCACATCGCCGACCGGGCTGATCTGAGCCCCCTCGACCTGGCCTGGTCGTTGGTCAGTACCCGGACGGTCTTCGAGCACCGAGCGGTGGTGGTGGGCGGCGATCGTCCGGCGCTGGTCCGCGGTTTGGCGGCCCTCGCGGCCGGCGAATCATCGCCGGATGTGGCGGTGGGCCGGGCGATCCGGTTGGGCAAGACCGTCTACGTGTTCCCCGGCCAGGGGTCGCAGTGGTTGGGGATGGGACGGCAACTCTATGACCGGTTCGACGTGTTCGCCCGGGCCTTCGACGAGGCCGCCGTGGCGGTGGACGCGCATCTGCGGCTGCCGCTGCGTGAGGTGATGTGGGGCAGCGACCCGGAGTTGTTGCAGAGCACCGAGTTTGCCCAGCCGGCGTTGTTCGTGCTCGGGATCGCGCTGGCGGCGTTGTGGCAGTCTTTGGGTGTGGCGCCGGACGTGGTGATGGGCCACTCGGTGGGCGAGATCGCGGCGGCATGTGTCGCCGGCGTGCTGTCGCTCGCGGACGCGGCGCGCATGGTGGCGGCGCGGGGACGGTTGATGGCGGCGCTGCCGGCCGGCGGGGTGATGGTGGCGGTCGGTGCCGGCGAGGCCGAGGTGGCTGGGTTGCTGAACGACGGGGTAAGCATCGCCGCGATCAACGGTCCGAACGCGGTGGTGCTTTCCGGGGCGCAGACGGCCGTGGAAGCGCTGGCGGACCGGCTGGCCGGGCAGGGCCGGCGCGTGCACCGGCTGGCGGTATCGCACGCGTTTCATTCGCCGCTAATGCAGCCCATGATGGCGGAATTTTCCGCGGCCGTGGCCGGCATCGAGGTGGGGGCGCCGCGAATCGGGTTGGTCTCCAACGTGACCGGGCGGCTGGCCGGTGCAGGATACGGGTCGCCGCAGTACTGGGCGGCGCACGTCGATCAGCCGGTGCGCTTCTTCGACGGTGTGCGGGCCGCAGAGGCGGCCGGCGCCGGAATCTTCCTGGAATTGGGTCCGGGCGCCTCCTTGACCGCGGCGATGGACCAATCGCTGAGCGCCGAGCGGGCCATATCGGTGGCCACCATGGCCATCGATCGCCCCGAGACGCAATCGCTGCTGGGCGCGGTCGGCCAGCTCTTCACCCGCGGTGTCGACCCGAACTGGGCCGGCCTGTTCGCCGGGATGAGCGTGCGACGCGTCGAGTTGCCGACGTATGGCTTTGTGCGGCAGAGGTTTTGGCTGGGCGCCGGCGCCTCGGAAACACCGGCCGCCGCCCGCACGCCCGACCTGGCGCGCCAGCTGCACGGACTGGCGCCCCACGACCAGAACCGGGTGTTGGTGGAGCTGGTGTGCGAGCATGCGGCGGCGGTGTCGGGCCATCCGGACGGCCACGCCATCGACCACGACCGCGCTTTCGGCGACCTCGGCTTTGATTCGATGATCGGGGTCGAGCTGCGCAACCGTCTCACCAGGCATACCGGCCTGGCGTTGTCGCGAACGCTGATCTTCGATTACCCGACTCCGGCCGCGCTGGCCGCCCATCTGCGCCGGCAGCTTCTGCATGACGAGGCGGGCGAATCGGAGGAGGAAAAGGTTTGGTCGGCGCTGCGCACCATTCCGGTGCGCGAGCTTCGAAGAACCGGGTTGCTCGAGAAACTTCTATTGCTCGCCGGCGTGCCGGAAACGCCGGTCCCCGATGCAAATGTCAGTGGCGACGACATCGACTCGTTGAGCCCCGACGCGTTAATCGCGATGGCGCTCAGATCGGCGGACGAGGATGACCCCGAATGACGAATTCTGTGCTGGCGTACATGATTACGCGACGGTCGGGCCGATTTAATAAGACATGTGTTGAATACATGGAATTTTTGCACCACCAAACGAAACCGCATAAACTTCCCCGCATTACGGGGAGCTTTTCTGCTGGGCCATCACGAGGTAGAACATGAGCGTCATCGCGGGTGTATTCGGCGCGTTGCCGCCACATCGGTATAGCCAACGCGAAATCACCGACGCGCTGGTCGAGTTCCCCGCATTAAAGGAACACGAAGGCATCGTCCGGCGCCTGCACGCCGCCGCCAGGGTCAACGGCCGCCATTTCGTGCTGCCCCTCGAGCGGTACCGCGAGCTGACCGACTTCGGCGCCACCAACGAGATTTTCATCGACAAAGCCGTGCAGCTGGGCTGCGACGCGCTGCAGGGTGCCCTCGACGAGGCCGGGCTGCAACCGCAAGACATCGACATGATTGTCACCACGACGGTCACCGGCATCGCCGTCCCGTCGCTCGATGCCCGGATCGTCGGGCGGCTGGGCCTACGTCCGGACGTGCGCCGCGCGCCGCTGTTCGGGCTGGGCTGCGCGGCCGGTGCGGCGGGCGTTGGACGGCTGCACGATTACCTGCGGGGCGCGCCCGACGGCGTCGCCGTCCTGGTGTCGGTCGAGCTCTGTTCGCTCACCTTCCCGACGGTCAGGCCGACCGTTTCCGGACTGGTCGGGACGGCCATGTTCGGTGACGGCGCCGGGGCCGTGGTCGCAGTCGGCGACCGTCGCGCCGCGCAGCTGGATTCCGCCGGGCCCGACATCGTGGATTCGCGTAGCCGCCTGTACCCCGAATCGCTGCACATCATGGGCTGGAACATCGGCTCGGACGGCATGCAGCTGGCGATGTCCCCCGAACTGCCGGACGTCATCGAGCGTTATCTGGCCGACGACGTGAACGGGTTCCTCGCCGGACACGGCCTGACCAACGACGACATCGGCGCCTGGGTGACCCACCCCGGCGGGCCGAAGGTGATCAACACGATCGCCAGGAGCCTCGAACTGCCCATGGAGGCGCAGGAATTGACCTGGCGCTCGCTCGGGGAAGTCGCCAACCTTTCGTCGGCGTCCGTGCTGCACATCCTGCGCGACACGATCGCCAAACCGCCGCCCAGCGGCAGCCCGGGGCTGATGCTCGCGATGGGTCCCGGCTTCGGCTCCGAACTGGTCTTGCTGCGCTGGCACTGACCAGGTGATTGCCTCGCGAAACCTGTTGCGGCTTAATTTCTTTACTCCAGCTGCTCCGAGCGTTCCAGCCAGCGGATCTCCGTGTCGGCGACCTCGTCTTCGAGCGCGCGCAACTCCTGGGTGAGCCGGGTGATGCCGACGTGGTCGGACTGATCGTGCGCGGCGAGCTCCTTGTGCTTGTCCTCGATCCGGTCCGCCAGCCGCGCGAGCTGCCGATCGAGGGCGGCGACCTCTTTTTCCGCGGCTCGGCGCTGCGCGCCGGACATCTCGGGTTGCGTTGGCTGCGCGGGCCCCGTGGACCGCGACGCTCCAGCGGACGCCTCGCTGGTCCGCCGGGCGGCCAGTCGCAGATACTCGTCGACACCGCCGGGCAGATGGCGTAACCGGCCGTCGAGCACCGCGTACTGCTGGTCGGTGACGCGCTCCAGCAGGTAGCGGTCGTGCGAGACGACGATCAAAGTGCCCGCCCACGAGTCGAGCAAGTCCTCCATCGCGGCCAGGGTGTCGGTGTCGACGTCGTTGGTCGGCTCGTCGAGCAGCAACACGTTGGGCTCGGACAGCAGCGTCAGCATCAGCTGCAGCCGCCGCCGCTCACCGCCGGAGAGATCCTCGACGCGGGCGGACAGCTGACCGCGGCCGAACCCGAGGCGCTCCAGGAGTTGCGTCGGGGTGGCCTCCCGGCCGTCGACCTGATAACTGCCCCGCAGCCGGCCCAGCACGTCGGCGATCCGCTCGCCACCGACCGCGACCAGGGCGTCGCCCTGCTGGTCGAGCACGGCCAGGCGGACGGTCTTGCCGCGTTTGACGCGGCCGGTGTCCGGCGTGATGGTGCCGTCGATCAAGCCCAGCAGCGTCGACTTCCCCGCGCCGTTGGCCCCGACGATGCCGGTGCGCTCGCCGGGGGCGATCCGCCACTCGATGTCACGAAGCACCGGGCGGCCCCCGAACGAGACCGACGCGCCGAGCAGGTCGATCACGTCCTTGCCCAGCCGGGCGGTGGCCAGCTTGGCCAGCTCGACGGTGTTGCGCAGCGGCGGCACGTCGGCGATCAGCTGGTTGGCCGCCTCGATCCGGAACTTGGGCTTGGAGGTGCGCGCCGGCGCCCCGCGGCGCAGCCATGCCAGCTCCTTGCGCATCAGGTTTTGCCGCTTCGCCTCGGCGGAGGCGGCCGCTCGGTCCCTTTCGAGCCGCTGCAGGACGTAGGCCGCGTACCCGCCGTCGAACGGTTCGACGATTCCGTCGTGCACCTCCCACGTGGTGCTGGCGACTTCGTCGAGGAACCAGCGGTCGTGGGTCACCAACAGCAGCCCGCCGGTGTTGCGTGCCCAGCGCTGGCCCAGATGGCCGGCCAGCCAGGTGATGCCCTCGATGTCCAGATGGTTGGTGGGCTCGTCGAGTGCGATGACGTCCCACTCGCCCACCAGCAACCTGGCCAGCTGCACCCGCCGGCGCTGGCCGCCGGACAGCGTGGCGACCGTTGCCTCCCAGGCGATGTCGGAGACCAGTCCGGCGACCACGTCGCGGACCCGCGGGTCACCGGCCCACTGGTGTTCGGCCGCCTCGCCCACCAGCGTGTAGCCCACGCTGCGGTCCGATTCCAGGGTGTCGGCCTGGCTCAGCGCACCGACCCGCAACCCGCTGCGCTGGGTGACCCGGCCGGAATCGGGGCGTAGTTGGCCGGTCAACAGCCGCAGCAGGCTGGATTTGCCGTCACCGTTTCGCCCGACGATGCCGATCCGCGCTCCGTCGTTGACCCCGAGCGTGATCGAGTCGAAGACCACCTGAGTCGGATATTCGAGGTGTACGGCCTCAGCTCCAAGTAGGTGCGCCACCGGGCCGACCCTACTGTCGCGGCTAGCCGAGGGTCAGCAGTGCCTGGTCCACCTCGTTCTGTGTTTCCGACGACGTCTTGCTGGCCACGGCGTCCAGGAAGCGGTTGGCGACGTCGCGCAGCTTGAGATTCGTCTCCTGGGAACGCCACACCAGGATGTCGAACGCGCGCGCGGCCGAGATGCCGTAGGCCGTCATCAGCACGCCCTTGGCCTGCTCGATACGCGCCCGTGCCTCGGCCACGGCCGACAGGACGTTGGTGATATCGGAGTGCAGTGACTCGGTGACGTCGACGTAGAACCCGGACGTGCCGGCCAGGTTGCCGTCGTCATCGAGTATCCGGTCGCCGACGACGACGACGCAGTGAGTGCGCCCGCGGGTGTCGACGATGCGATGCCTGCTGCTGAACGGTTTACCCTTGCGCACTCGATCCAGCACCGCCGCAACGTGTTCGCGGTCTTCGGGATGTTTGTGCTGCAGCAGTAGTTCCGTGGTGGGCTCCACCTGCCCCGGCTTGTAGCCGTGCATCCGCGCCACCGCGTCCGACCACTCCCAGCGATCGCCGTCGAGGAAAAAGCTGAATCGGCCGACCTTCTGCGGGTCGCCAAGACCGAGAACCAAGTCGACCGCGCTCAGGTCGTTGTCCTCGACGACGTCGGACCCCAGCGCCTCACGGCACTCAACGGTTTTGTCGTCGGAGTTCTTCACCGTCATCGCGTTTCCCCAATTCCTGTTGTGAAAACCTTGGCGTATCAATTCCCGTTTTTGCGGACTTCCATACCTGGCCGCACCAGGGGAATTCGGCGCCCGCTCGACCGTCAGGCCGTCCGAAAGGGCTCGGCGTCTTGATGCTTGAACTCCAGGCCGAACCCCGGGCGATGTTGATCGGGCCGCAATGCGCCGCCCTCGGGCGACAGCGCGCCGTCGAAAAGCATCTGTTCGATGCGGTGGTGGTCGTGGAAGTACTCCAGATGCCGCAGATTGGGGACGGTGGTAGCGACGTGGGCGTGCAGGTTGGGAGCGCAGTGCCCCGAGACGTCCACGTTGTAGGAGGCGGCCACGGCCGCGGCGCGCACCCAGTCGGTGATTCCTCCGCAGCGCGTGACGTCGATCTGCAGGCAGTCGACCGCGTCGGCGGCGAGCATCCGGTTGAAGTAGGCCAGGTCGTAGCCGTACTCGCCGGCGGTGACGTCCGGGCTTACTTGGTCGCGCACCTCACGCAACCCGGCCAGGTCGTCGGAGGACACGGGTTCTTCGAACCACGTGACGCCCTGGTCGGCCATGGCGTGGGCCACCCGAATCGCCTGTTTGCGGCGATAGCCACCGTTGGCGTCCACGTATAGTTCGACGTCGGGCCCGATCACCTTGCGCGCCAATGCGATCCGATCCAAATCCCGGCTTACGTCGGAGCCCCACGACTCACCGATCTTGATTTTGACGCGCGGAATCTTCCATTCGTCGACCCAGCGCTCGAGCTGGGCTCGGGTGGTGGACTCGTCGTAGGTGGTGAACCCGCCGCTGCCGTAGATCGGTACCTCGGGGTGCGCCATGCCGAGCAGCCGGCATACCGGTAGCTCAAGCAGCTTGCCCTTGAGATCCCAGAGCGCGGTGTCGACCGCCGAGATCGCGCACGAGGCCAGCCCGGGCCGCCCGTTGTTGCGCATTGCGCTGACCATCGACCCCCACCGCGCCGGGATGTCCACGGCGCTGTGTCCGGTGAGCGCTGCGGCGAGCTTGCCGCCGATCAGCTTGCCGCACGCGCCGTCGGCATAGGTGTAGCCGATCCCGCGTCGGCCGCCGGCCGCAACCTCGGCCAGCACCAGGGTGGTTGACGACCAGGACAGGGTGCCGTCGGCTTCTGGTGCGTCGGTGGGGATTTCGTAAACCTGCGCGGTGACCTCCTCGATCCGCGCGTCGGGCGTCATCGACACCACCGTCGCCCCGCCCGGCCCGCGAGCCAGGCGCCCAGTCCGGCGGCGCTCAGTGCGCCGGTGCCGCTGACGACCGGGTGCTGGGACGCCCACAGTTGCGGGCTGTGGGCATGCGACTTGTCGTCGAACTGCCCGCGCGGCCCGTGGTCGGTGCCCGGCTCCTGATCCAGCGGCTGCCACAAGTTGTTGGGCCGGTCGCGGCTGACGTGCTCCTTGGTCTGCTGGGAGTCGTAGCCGGTGCGGCCGAGATAGCGGTCCAGCAGCGGCGCGACGAACTTCTGGCCCAGCAGCGTCACCATGGTGGAGTCGCCGACCCAATATTGTTTCCGCCCAGGATGATCGGCGGCATACACGACGCCGCGGGCGGCCACCTCGGGCTGATAGATCGGCGGCACCGGCTGGGGATGGCGGGGGAGCCGGGACAACACCCAGGAGAATTGCGGGGTGTTGACCGCCGGCATCTGGACGACGGTGATCCGTACCTTCGAGCCCTCGTGGAACAGTTCGCAGCGCACCGACTCGGTGAAACCATTGACGGCGTGTTTGGCGCCGCAGTAGGCGGACTGCAGCGGGATCGATCGCTGGCTCAGGGCCGAACCGACCTGCACGATGGTGCCGCGGTTGCGGGGGCGCATCTTGGCCAGTGCGGCCATGGTGCCATGCACATAACCGAGGTAGGACACCTCGGTCACGCGTTTGAATTCCTCGGCGCTGATCTCGCTGAACGGCGCGAACACCGACGTGAACGCGACGTTGACCCAGACGTCGATGGGGCCGAAGGCGGATTCGGCCTCGTCGGCGGCGGCGACGACGGCCGAGTGGTCGGCCACATCGGTCGGAATGGTCAGCGCCTTGCCGCCGCCGGCTTCGACGTCGCGCGCGGCACCGTCGAGCCCGGCGGCGCCGCGAGCGAGCAGGACGACGTTGGCACCGCGCTGTCCGAACTCCTTCGCGGTGGCGCGGCCAATGCCCGCGCTCGCTCCGGTGATCACCACTGTCTGTGTCATCGCAGAACTGCCTTTCGCTCGATCGGAGGAATCACTCATGGTGGGCGTCGTCGTCGGTGAGGGTTGCCGTGCATTCGAGCATCAGCGCGTGCGCGAACGCCTGCGGCAGGTTGCCGCGGAGCTGGCGCTGCCGGACGTCGTACTCCTCGCAGAACAGCCCCGGAGGGCCGCATGCGGCGCGGTTGCGTTCGAACCAGCGCATCGCGCAATCACCATGGCCCAGTTGATCTTCGGCCAGCGCCATCATGAAACCGCAGAGCAGGAAGGCGCCCTCGGCATCGCCGAGGTCGCGCTCGTCGTGGCGGAAACGGTAGACGAAACCGTCGTCGGTGAGTTCCCGGCGGACGGCGTCCAGGGTGGCCCGGGTGCGCGGGTCTTCGGCGGGCAGGGCGCCGCGCACGGGCGGCAGCAGCAGTGAGGCGTCGACCCCCGTCAGCCGGGGGCTGCGTTGCCAATAACCTTGCGGGTGCAGGCTGCTCGACGCGGTGTCGGCCAGGATCGCGTCGGCCAGCGAGGCGCAGGCCGCCACGTCGGGACCGGCGCCGGCCAGTTTCGCGATGGCACGCAGCCCGGCCACGCAGGCCAGTCGTGACTGCGTCCAGTGCTCGTCGTCGATCTCCCAGACCCCGGCATCCGGTTCGCGCCAGCGCTTTTCGATGGCCCCGATGGCCGTCTGCACGGCGCGCCAACCGTCGGCATCGAGCCGGTCGGCCTCGCCCGCCTTGGCCAGCAGCTGCAGCGCCTCGCCGAAGACATCGAGCTGGAATTGCTGGTTGACCCAGTTGCCGACCTTGTCGGTGCCGCCGGGATACCCGGGAAGGTCGAGCGCTTCCTCGCTGGGCACCGCCCCGCCGGTGACGGTATAGGCGGGTTTGAGGTTCGGGCCGTCGTCGAGCAGCCGGGCCCCGACGAATTCGACCGCCGCGTCCAGCAATTCGGTCGTGCCGACGGCGGCGGCGGCCATGCCGGCGTACACCTGGTCCCGGATCCAGGCGTACCGGTAGTCGTAGTTCTGATTGGTGTGCGCGCGTTCGGGCAGGCTCATCGTGGCAGCGGCCACCATGCCACCGCCACTGCTGGTCAGCCCGCGCAGCACCGCGTAGGAGTGGCGACCGTCGCGGGGGGCGATGGTGCAGTCCAGGCTGGGCATGCTGCGCTGCCAGGCGGCCGCGGTGGCGTCCCAGGCCAGATCGGGATCGGGAGGCGCCTCGGGCAGCGCGCGTTCGGACAGCTCCAGCACCAGGTCGTGCTGGCCGCCCTCCTCGAGGGTGATCTCGCAGGTGAGCAACTCGCCGTTGTCGTGCGCGGCCTTGAGGGTGCGCGCGTCGCAGCCGGGCAGCCACCGCCAGCGCAACCGCCCCGACCGTCCGCTCCACACCCCGCCATCACAGGTCGGCTGTTCCAGGCCGTGCCGGCCGAAGCCCGCGGCGGGGGCCAGCAGCACCCGCACCCGCGCCGTCCCCCGGCACACCGTGAGCCGGCGCAGCAGCACCACCCGGTCCCGGTCGCCCGGAAAGGCCAGCGCCTCACGGCATTCCACGGTGCCGTCGCGGGTAATCCAGCGATTGCGCCAGATCAGGCTGCCCGGCTCGTAATAACCTCCCCACACGTGCCGGACATCGGTCGGGGTGATCGCGTAAACACCGCCACCGCCAATGAGATTGGAGAAGACGGCGTCGGAGTCCCAGTGCGGCGCGCACATCCACGCCACGTCACCCTGCGGCCCGAGCAGCGCGCCGCGCTCGCCGTCGGCGAGCAGCGCGTACTCACGCAGCACCCGCGGCGCGAAAATCGTTTCGGTGTCGATCGTCTGGTCAGCCACGGGCTCCCGCCTCCGACCTCCGTCCCGCAGTGGTATCGATCTTCCCGCCGGCCAGCCGTTGGGCGAGCCGCGAGGCGAGCGCCATGATGGTCAGGGCGGGGTTCGCCGACCCTTGGGTCGGGCATACGGAGCCGTCGGCGAGGAACAGGTTCGGCACGCCCCACACGCGTTGATCGGAGTCCACGACCGAGTTTCGCGGGCTGGTGCCCATGCGGGCGCCGCCGATCAGGTGGGCGAAGCGCTCGATGGTGAGCACGTCCTGGGCGTCGGCGGCGTGCAGTATGTCGCCGATCACTTTGGTGGAGTACGCCATGTTGGCCTTGTCGTTGTCGCACAGCGTGTAGTCGAACCGGGCCACCGGAATGCCGTACGGATCCTTCTCGTCGGCCAGCGTCACGCGATTGTCCGGCAGCGGCAACAGCTCGTTGAGCACGCCGACGGTCGCCCAGTGGTTGTAGTCACGCATGTATTCGCGCATGGCCCGGCCCCAATGACCTTCGGCAAGAACATGTTCCGCCCAGCCGATGGGCATCGGCGATACCGTCTGGATGGCGAAGCCGCGGGCGAACCCCCGGGACAGGTCGGTCTCGTAGAACTGTTCGGACGTCACCTCCGGGGGCGGCGCCTTGTACATCCGGACCTCCTCGGCCCACCGGCCCGCGGACTGGGTGGCGCCCTGCACCATCACGTAGCGCCCGACCTGATCGTCGTTGTTGCCCAGCCCATTCGGGAAGCGTTCGCTGGCAGAATTCAACAACAGGCGCGGTGTTTCGATCGAGTATCCCGCGATGGCAACAACTTTGGCGCGCTGCAACCGCTCCTTCCCGCCGATCTCGTCGTAGTAGACCACGCCCCTGGCGGTGCCGCTCTCGTCGAGCTCGACGCGGGAGGCCATGCAGTTGGCGCGTATCTCCACGGCATGGGCCAGCGCGTCGGGCAGGTGCGTGACGTACGGGCTGGCCTTCGCATTGACCTTGCAGCCCTGCAGGCAGTAGCCGCGGTAGATGCAGTGCGGGCGGTTGCCGAAGGTGCCGTTGACGATGCCGACGGGTCCCACCCGCATCTCGATGCCGAGCTTGAGCGCTCCCTCCCAGATCTTCGCGGCAGCCCCCGAAATCGGATGCGGCGCAAAGGGATAGCGATGCGGGTCGCCCCAGGGCCAGTTCTGGCCGGCCACGGGCAGCTCGAGTTCCACCTGTTCGTAGTGGCGGCGAATGTCCTCGTAACGGATGGGCCAGTCCGCGCCGACCCCGTCTCGGGTATAGGTCTCGAAGTCGCTGGGGTGAAACCGCGGGGTGTACCCGGCGTAATGCACCATGGAGCCGCCCACCCCGCGCCCGGAGTTGTTCTTGCCCAGCTCGATTGGGTCATCGCCGCCGATGATGCGTTTCTGCGTCCAGTACAGAGCATGGGACCCGGCCTCGTCGGACACCCAGTCCTCGTCGGGATGCCAGAACGGGCCGGCCTCGAGGATCACGACCCGCCAGCCCTCGCGCGCCAGCCGTTGCGCCAGCACCGAACCACCGGCCCCGGCGCCCACTACGACCAGATCGACCTCGTCGTCGTCGGCGTAGCGGCGCATCGTCTTCTCGCCGGGCAAGTCGCGCGTGTGCACGTCGAGCAGGAATCGCGAATCGTTGTCCTTCGGTTCGACCGCTCCCTTGAACAGGCCCCGCAGCAGGTCACCCATCACAGCTCCCCGTTGTTCACGACCTGCACCGGATCTTCGTCGGTGGCGCCGCGGGTCTCATACGGTTCGCGCGCGGCGGCGGGGCCGGTGGCACCGCCCAGGCGCATGAAACCCCGCGGGTACGCCGGCCCGCCGAATCCGATCTCGTTCCACGCCCACGGGTGGGAGTAGAAGCCGGACAACGTCGCTCGCATGCACACCGACCACGCGCGCTTGACGTTCAAGCTCTCCCACACTCCGCCTTGCAGATCCGCCTGCGCAAACTTGTCGATGATCGCTTCGCGGGTGGCGGGATCGGCGTCGGCGAATGACGATTTGCCGTACTGGGCCGAGGCCGTCTCGTCGAGTCCGCGCAGCACCAGCCGCCAGGTGTCACGATCGTCGGGCATGTCGGCGTACTGGTAGCCGTCCAGGCGGCCGTCGGCGAGCTTGGAGTCGACGGACTCCGCGGCCGGCACTCGCGGTTCGACGTCCTGCGCGAGCACGGTGTCGCAGAACGCGCGCAGGCACGGTTCCTCTTCGGGAGTGAAAAACCGTAGCGGCCCAGGCGGTTCCAGCCGGGCCAGCACCACCTTCCTGGTGGCCTCGTCCCACTTGTCCGCGGTTTCCAGCACGTCGTAATCGGGGTAGCGACCGATCATCTGCGGCGTGATGCCGCGGCGTTGCTTGGGCAACCAGGACGGGTGCGGTGGCTTGCCATCGGGGCGCAGGTTGGGCAGGTGGTCGGGGCGTGAGGTGTTGGCCATCTCAGGAATCCCAGCCCCCTAGTCCCGGAACCGTTCGCGGCGCAGGATCGACGCCAGCAGCCCCATCCCGCCGACCATGCACATCAGTCCCGGCGCCGCGATCGGCGGCCCCATCGGCACGTTGTACGACGCGTTCTTCCACCCGCCCGGCTTGCGGGCAACCCCGCGCGCATGCAGGTATTCGCCCATCAGTCCGTTGGCCGTGTAGATGCCCGCGGTGATGGGCAGCCAGAGTTTGGCCCAGCGCCGCGAGAACACCCCGCCGACTCCGGCGACGACCACCGGCGGCGTCACCACGATCGGGCTCCACATCCACTTGTTGCCGAAGCTGGCTTTGTAGTGCTCGAAGTAGATTTCGGCGGTCGTGACCAGTGCCGCCACGGCGGTCAGCCCGGACAGCGAGCGTTCGAAACGGCCGTGCGCGACGTCATACAACGCCCTTCCGGCCAGATGCTGGACCTCGCCGAGTCCGTCGCTGCCAGCGGTGCGGCCTTTGCGCCGCCCGCCGTTGCCCAGCAACAACATTTCTCTTCCTTTCTCGCGTATGCCCGGTCCGGCGACTACCGGCGCCGGCCGGCTTTTTCGGTACGGAGGTTGGCGGCGTTCTGCGCGCGGGCCAGACCGTCGTTCGCTGGCCGCGAGAACGCGGGGATGGATTCGGTGGTGGGTCCGCCGACGAACTCTGTCGTCGTGTCCAAGAAACGACCTCGCCTTCGGGCTAAAGACACACACGATCCGGCGGGCTTCGGTCCCGGCACTGTCGCTGCAGTACGGGTTGCCAAAGCTGCCCAGATAACTGGAAAGCGCCCAGCTGTGTCTTTCAACCGAGGAGGCCCCGACGACGCGTCGCGACCGAAGCGCATCGGCTGTGTACCCGGCGTCGTGCCGCGCAAACTGGGCCGCAGCCGGTTCTCAGCGTGCTTTCAGGAGCATTGACCGGGATTGGTCAGCGCCCAAGTGGGTAACACCCGATCATGAAAAAGATCGTGCGCATCGCAGCATCGGCGATCGCCCTGGCCGCCGGCCTTGGGCTCGCCGGGTCGGGGGCGTCCGCCGTGGCACACGCCCATCCCGCGCCGTTGCCCGCTTACCACTGGTGCCCCGGGCAATGGTGGGATCCGGGCTGGGGCGGTAACTGGGACGCGGGTCGTTGCCACGGCGACCACTTTTACGACGGTGAAGTCCACGACCAGGGCCACTGGCACAACGGTCCGTGGGATCCGAACTGGCGCTGATCGGCCGTCGGGCCCGGCTATACAGCGGATTACACTGCGCTGCCGTGTATTTCGCGTAGACGCTTGAGCGTGCGACGCGCGGCGCACGTCGAGATACTCGGCGCGAACCGATCCAGGTACCACAGCGCCTTCCACCAAGACGGCACTATGACGATCGCGTCCCCGCGTAACACGGCCCGAAGGACGCGGGTGGCGAATTTGTCCGGAGCCATCGGCCGCATCGGCTTCCAGAACTTGAGCAGCTCCTCGTCGCTGGCGCCCGTATTCGTCATGCGCCCATACACGCCGCCGGTGAGGATAGGGGTCCTGATCGCGCCGGGGCACAGCACCGACACCTTCACGTTGTGGCGCTCGGCTTCCAGCCGCAACGCCTTCGACAGCGCGACCACGGCATGCTTGGAGGCGGTGTAGCTGGCGGTGCCGGGGCCGGCCAACAGTCCGGCCATCGACGCCGTGTTGACGATGTGGCCCGAGCGCTGCCGGATCATGGTCGGATACACCGCCTGGATGCCGTGCACCACTCCGTGCAGGTTCACGGCCAGCACGTCATTCCAGTCGTCAAGGGTGTAGGAGTCGACCTCACCGCCGACCCCGATGCCGGCGTTGTTGAACAGGTAATCGATCCGCCCGGACCGTTGCACCGCTTCGGCCACCGCAGCCTCGAACGCGGGGTAGCTGCGGACATCGAGTTGGACCGCGTGCGCTTTGGTGCGGTCACTGCCGAGGCGCTGCGCCAGCTCTTGCGCCGCACCAAGCTGGCGATCGGCGAGCCACACCTCCGCGCCGCCCTCGACCAACGTGGTGGCCAGCGCGGCGCCGATGCCCGAGGCACCGCCGGTGATGAACGCGACCTTTCCCGACAGGCTCGACACCATGAGGGAAGGATAGGCGGCTGCCTGGCCGGCCGGACACAGGTTTTGCCAGGACAGTCGCGGATAGTCACGGCGCCGATGTCGTACCCGGTTGGCATAATCGAATGTATGTTCGAGTGGTGGTCTGCGTCGCGGGAGACGGCGGAGTCGGCGGCGTTGCTGGATCGGGTGCGTGAGGCCGGGCGCGCGGAGGCGCGGGCGGCCGCGCAGCGGTTGGTGGCCGCGGGTGAGTTGTTGGTGTTGCGCTGCCGGGAGTCGGGGGAGCGGGCGGACTGGTCGGCTGATGCGTGGGAGGCGGTGGCCGCGCAGCTGGGTGCGGCGCTGGGGTGCAGTGTGGCGATGGGGCACAGTTATCTGCGCTATGCCATGGCGATGCGCGATCGGTTGCCGCGGGTCGGCGAGGTGTTTCGGTCCGGTGATATCGACTATCGGGCGTTTCAGACGATCGTGTTTCGCACCGACTTGATCACCGATGCCGGGGTGCTGGCCCAAGTCGACGCGCAACTGGCGGCGTTGGTGTCGCGGCGCCCCTCGCTGACCCGGGGCGGGTTGGCCGCCGCGGTGGACCGGGTGGTGGCGGTGGTGGATGCCGACGCGGTGCGCCGCGCCAAGGACGCGTTGCGTGATCGCTATGTCGATGTGCTCGCCCACGAGTCCGGGATGGCGTATGTGAGCGGCAGCGTCGTTGCCACTGACGGCCAGGCGTTGGATCGGCGCCTCGATGCGCTGGCCGCCACCGTGTGCGAGGCCGATCCGCGGACCGCCACGCAGCGGCGCGCGGATGCGTTGGGGGTGTTGGCCGCGGGGGGCTCGCGGCTGGTGTGTGGCTGTGGGCGTGGTGAGTGCACGGCGGGCGCGCCGGCGCCCAAGAGCAGTGTGGTGATCCACGTGGTCGCTGAGCGGGCCAGCGTGGAGGGCATGGCGTCGACGCCGGCCGTGTCGCCGGGGGTGGAGGGGCTGATCCCGGCCGAGGTGGTCGCCGAGCTGGCCCGCTCGGCGCGGCTGGTACCGCTAAGGCCACCGGCCGGCGCCGAGGACCGCTACACCCCGTCGGCTGCGCTGGCCGACTTCGTGCGGTGCCGGGATCTGACCTGTCGGGCCCCGGGCTGTGATCGTCCGGCCACCGAGTGCGATCTCGACCATACGATCCCGTACGCCGATGGCGGCGCTACGCAGGCCTCGAACCTCAAGGCGTTGTGTCGTCTTCACCATTTGATGAAGACGTTCTGGGGCTGGCGCGACTGCCAGCTGCCCGACGGGACAGTGATCTGGACGCTGCCCGACGCACAGACCTACGTCACCACCCCGGGCAGCGCCCTGCTGTTTCCCAGCCTCTGCGCCCCCACCGGCGACGCGCCTGCACCGGCCGCACCCACACCCGGCTACTGCGGCGACCGCACCGCCATGATGCCTCGGCGCACGCGCACCCGCGCCCAAAACCGCGCCGCCCGCATCACCACCGAACGGCGGCAAAACCACCAAGCACGGCTGGCACGCGCAGCCTCCTCGGCGGGCTATGCCCGGTCCACCACCTACGAACCCGACGAGGATCCACCACCCTTCTAACGGGGTTCAGGGCTGGTTCTCACCTCATACCGAGCGGCGGCTGCGACCTTGAGGGCGTTGATCAACGATGGGTCAAAACCATGAGGAACCTTGCGCTGCCCGCAGTCACCGGACTCGTCGCCGCTGCCGTCCCAATACTGGTTGCGCCGCACGCCGCCGCGGACATCTCCCTGTACTGCAGGCCGGGATGCTGGGGCGCGATCGCGGCGTCGCTGTCCACCGGAGAGGAAGCAATCCGGCTCAACTACACGACTCAGCAAAAGGCGGAGGACGCGGCCGTCTTGTGGTGCGACGTCATCGGCAAGACGAACGACTGCCAGTTGCTCACCTCGGGGCTGGGCTGCCTCTCGATCGCGGAGAGCAACGACGGGAAGACGCTCGCGGCGCGACAGGCTTTCAGCCAAGACGCCGCCGATGCCGCGGCCCTCGACGGCGCCGGACCAGGGTCGACCATCGATCTCAACGGGTGCAGCGGTTGACGCCCAATTAGGGAACCACTGCCCTTCTAGCTGGCCTGATGTGCCATGATGTCCAAGCTGTCAAGACTCAGGGAGCAGCAGTGGATCTCAATTTTTCGATGGTCACACGACCGGTCGAGCGGCTGATCGCTACAGCGCAGAACGGGCTGGAAGTCTTGCGACTGGGCGGCTTGGAAACCGGTAGTGTCCCGTCGCCGTCGCAGATCGTCGAGAGCGTGCCGATGTACAAGCTCCGGCGATACTTCCCACCGGACAGCCGGGGCGGCCAGTCTCCCGTCGGACCGCCGGTGCTGATGGTGCACCCGATGATGATGTCCGCGAACATGTGGGACGTCACGCGGGACGAGGGAGCCGTGGGAATCCTGCACGCCCACGGGCTTGACCCCTGGGTCATCGACTTCGGCGAACCCGACAAGGTCGAGGGCGGCATGCGCCGCACCCTGGCCGACCACATCGTGGCGCTCAGTCAGGCGATCGACACGGTCCGGGACACCACCGGCGGCGACATCCATCTGGTCGGCTATTCGCAGGGTGGCATGTGGTGCTACCAGGTCGCCGCCTACCGGCGTTCGAAGAGCCTGGCCAGCATCGTCACTTTCGGTTCACCGGTGGACACCCTGGCCGCGCTGCCCATGGGTATTCCGGCTAACTTCGCCGCGCCCGCCGCCAACTTCATGGCGGACCACGTCTTCAGCCGGCTGGCCATCCCGAGCTGGATGGCGCGGACCGGCTTCCAGATGCTCGACCCGCTCAAGACCGCCAAGGCGCGCGTCGACTTCGTGCGCCAGCTGCACGACCGGGAGGCGCTGCTCCCGCGCGAGCAACAGCGCCGCTTCCTCGAGCGCGAAGGCTGGATCGCGTGGTCGGGCCCGGCGATCTCCGAACTGCTCAAGCAATTCATTGCCCACAACCGGATGATGACCGGCGGCTTCGCGGTCAACGGCCAAATGGTCACGCTCACCGACATCACCTGCCCGGTGCTGGCCTTCGTCGGCGAAGTCGACGACATCGGGCAACCGGCGTCGGTGCGCGGTATCCGGCGCGCTGCGCCGGACGCCGAAGTGTACGAATCCACCATCCGCACGGGTCATTTCGGATTGGTTGTCGGATCCAAGGCGGCACAACAGAGTTGGCCGACCGTGGCCGAATGGGTGAAGTGGCTGTCCATCGGCGGCGACAAACCCGACAGCATCGACCTGATGGCCGATCAGCCCGAGGAGCACACCGACAGCGGCGTCGCGTTGAGCTCGCGGGTCGCGCACGGAGTCGGTGAAGTCTCCGAGGCGGCGCTGGGGCTGGTGCGGGGAGCGGCCACCACGGTCGTCGCGGCCAACAAGTCGGTGCGCACCCTGGCCGTCGAGACGGCCCGCACCATCCCGCGACTGGTCCGGCTGGGCCAGATCAACGACCACACCCGGATCTCGCTGGGCCGCATCATCGAAGAACAGGCCCACGACGCGCCCCAGGGCGAATTCCTGTTGTTCGACGGTCGCGTGCACACCTACGACGCGGTGAACCGGCGCGTGAACAACGTCGTCCGCGGCCTGATCGAGGTCGGGGTGCGACAGGGGGACCGGGTCGGGGTGCTGATGGAGACCCGGCCCAGCGCGCTCGTGGCGATCGCCGCGCTGTCCCGGCTCGGTGCCATCGCGGTGGTGATGCGGGCCGACGCCGACCTGGCGGCCTCCGTGCGGCTCGGGGGAGTGACCGAGCTCCTCACCGACCCCGCCAACCTCGACGCGGTGCGCGGGTCCGACCGCCAGGGCTTGCGGCAGGTGCTGGTCCTCGGCGGCGGGGAGTCGCGCGATCTGCACCTGCCCGACGATTCCGACGTCATCGACATGGAGCAGATCGACCCGGACGCCGTCGAGCTGCCCGGGTGGTACCGCCCCAACCCGGGTCTGGCCCGAGATCTGGCGTTCATCGCGTTCAGCGCGGCGGGCGGCGAGCTGGTGGCCAAGCAGATCACCAACTACCGCTGGGCGGTGTCCGCCTTCGGTACCGCCTCGACGGCCGCCCTGGACCGTCGCGACACCGTCTACTGCCTGACCCCACTGCACCACGAGTCGGCGCTGCTGGTCAGCCTCGGCGGCGCGGTGGTCGGCGGCACCCGCATCGCGCTGTCGCGCGGCCTGGACCGGGACCGATTCGTCCAGGAGGTGCGCCAATACGGCGTCACCGTGGTGTCCTACACCTGGGCCATGCTCCGGGAGATCGTCGACGATCCCGCGTTCGTACTGCAGGGCAATCACCCGGTGCGGCTGTTCATCGGTTCCGGCATGCCGACCGGCCTGTGGGGGCGCGTCGTCGAGGCGTTCGCGCCCGCGCACGTCGTCGAGTTCTTCGCCACCACCGACGGGCATGCGGTGCTGGCCAACGTGTCCGGCGCCAAGATCGGCAGCAAGGGCCGCCCGCTGCCGGGCGCCGGACGAATCGAGTTGGGCGCCTACGACGTCGAGCACGACCTGATCCTGGAGAACGAGCGCGGCTTCGTGCAGGTCGCGGAGCCCAACCAGGTCGGCGTCCTGCTCGCAGCGTCCAACGGCCCGGTCGATCCGAGCGCTTCGGTCAAGCGCGGCGTTTTCGCCGCCGGCGACACCTGGATCTCGACCGAGTATTTGTTCTACCGCGACGACGACGGCGACTTCTGGCTGGCGGGCCGGCGCGGCTCGGTGGTGCGCACCGCGCGGGGCCTGGTCTTCGCCGAGCCGGTCACCGACGCGCTGGGTTGCCTCAACGGCGTCGACCTCGCGGTGACCTACAACGTTCCGGTGGGCGATCACGAGGTGGCGGCGTCGGCGGTCACGCTGTTGCCGGGTGCCTCCATCACCGCGGCCGACCTGACCGAGGCCTTCGCCAAGCTTCCGATCGGCCTGGGGCCAGACATCGTGTGTGTGGTGCCGGAGATGAACCTGAGCGCGACGTTCCGGCCCACCGTCAGTGCCCTGCGCGCGGCCGGCATCCCGAAGGCCGGGCGTCAGGTCTGGTACTTCGACGCCGACGCCAACGAGTACCGCCGCCTGACCAGCGGGGCTCGTTCCGAGCTGAGTGGAGCGCATTCATGATCGACGATGCACTGCTGAGCATCTTGGTGTGTCCGGACGACCGGGGGCCGCTGGTGCTGGTCGGGTCCGAACTGCTCTACAACCCGCGGTTGCGGCGCGCCTACCGCATCGAGGACGGCATCCCGGTGTTGCTCATCGACGAGGCCCGCGACGTCGGCGACGAGGAGCACGCCAGGCTCATGGCACAAGGCCGTCCGGCAGCTCCCCGGTGAGGTAGCGCTGCAGGTTCGGCGCGATGGTCGCCGCGACCTGTTCGGCCGGCAGCGACGCGAACGGCTCGATCCCCACGATGTAGCGCGCCATCACGACGCCCATCAGTTGGGATGCGACGAATTGGGCACGAATCCTGCCCGTCCCCGGGGGATTGTCGACGCGGGAGCCCACCTCTTCGACGACGATCTCCTGCAGAAACGAACGCGCCAGGGTCACGTCCGCTCCGGTGAGCAGGCCCCGCAGCGTCGCGATCAAACCGGAGCCCATCTCCGAATCCCAAATCGGTAACAGCACCGACGGCAGCCGCAACCCAAGCTCGTCGAGCGGCGTCTCCCGCATCGGCACCAGCACGGTCATCGGATCGATCGGCAGATGGATCGCGGCGGCGAACAGTTGCTGCTTGGTGCCGAAATAGTGATGCACCAACGCGGAATCCACTCCCGCAGCCGCCGCCACCGCGCGAATCGATGTCCGGTCGATGCCGTTGCGGGCAAACAGTTCTCGCGCGCTGGCCAGGATGCGGTCCCGGGTGTCAGAAGTACCGGCCGGCCGGCCGGGGCGTCGTCGCCGGGCGTTGGCGGTCGTCACCAAAACCCTCCGTGGCGACCCGCTGCGCCCGGCTGCGCCGCGCTTGCGATCGCCACTACGGCGTCCGGCGCCGCAAGGTCGCCGCGGCCAGGCACAGCGCCGCGAACGCGGAAGCCGCCACCACGACGATGTCGCGTACCGCGACACCGGTCAGTTCGGTATGCGAGCTCACCTGCTGCAGGGCCTCCAGCGCATAGCTCGCCGGCATGACGTTGCTGATCCATTGCAGCCAGTCTGGCATCATCGCTCGCGGCACGATGATGCCGGCCAGCAGCAGCTGTGGCACCATCACCAGTGGGATGAACTGCACCGCCTGAAACTCGGTGCGCGCGAACGCGCTACACAGCAGGCCCAGACCCACACCCAGCACCGCGTTGACGATCGCGATCACGAAAACCCAATACCAGCTCCCCGCGGTGTCGAAGCCCAGCAGCCAGAACGACACGATGCACGCCAGCGTCGCTTGTGCGGCCGCCGCGATCGAGAAGGCGCTGCCGTAGGCGATCAGCAGATCGAGCCGGCGCAAGGGAGTGGTCAGAATGCGCTCCAACGTCCCCGAGGCCCGTTCGCGCTGCATGGTGATCGCCGTGATGATGAACATCACGAACAGCGGGAAGAGCCCGAGCAGGATCAGGCAGGCGTTGTTGAACGGCGAAGGTGTGCCCGGGAGGTGCCGGGCGTTGTGGAACATGAAGTACATCAACGTGATAACCAGGATCGGCACCGCGAGGATCATCGCGACACTTCGGTGATCGGCGACTAGCTGACGCAGGATCCGCGTCGTGGTGGCGGTATAGCCGTTGAGCCCTAACCGGCTTGGTGCACCATGCTCCGCTTGATGATGGACAGAAACGCGTCCTCCAGTGACGTGCATCCGGTGTCCTCTCGTAGTTGGGTCGGTGTGGTGTGAGCGACCAAGTTCCCGTCGCGCATCAGCAACAGGTCTTTGCAGTGATCGGCCTCGTCCATCACATGGCTGGAGACCAACAAGGTGGTTCCGGCGCGGGCCAGCTGGGCGAACTGCTCCCACAGGTCCGCCCGCAACACCGGGTCCAGCCCAACGGTGGGTTCGTCGAGCACCAGCAGATCGGGCTGGCAGACCAGCGCGCATGCCAGCGAAACCCTGGTGCGCTGACCGCCGGAGAGGTTGGCGCACAACGCTGTCCGGTGATCGGTCAAGCCGACGCGGTCGATGGCCGCATCGGCGGCCCGGCCGTCGAAGCCGTACAGCGCCGCGAAGTAGCGGACGTTGTCGACGATCCGCAGGTCGTTGTAGATGGTCGGGTCCTGCGGCAGGTATCCGACGCGGCGACGCAACTCGGGGGAGCCGGCCGGTTTGCCGAGAACCGTGACCGTGCCCGACGCGACGATCTGCGTGCCGACGATGCATCGGATCAGCGTGGTCTTGCCGCAGCCGGAGGGGCCCAGCAGGCCGGTGATGCTGCCCCTGGCGATCTGCACCGAAAAGTCGTGCAGGGCTGGGCGTTTCCCGCGGATCACCCGCAGATGGGTGATGTCGACGGCCGCCGCGGAGCCAGTCGGGATTAATTCATCACGAGATGAAATCATCATGTGATGAATATGCGCCTTGCGGGCGACGCTGTCAAGACCCGGCTCGCGCCGGCGCCGGGAAACCAGAGAATCGCCGTGTGGTCAGGTCACGGCGGATAAGGGGCGCTGGGTGCCGGCCGTCTAGTTGAAGCGTTCGCCGGTGGCCGGGCGGCGCTGCGGCAGGTGGCCGTGCACGCCCTCGGCATAGGCGGTTTCGGCGTGCTGCGTGAGGTCGACACCGGTGGTCTCGTCTTCGGCGCTGACCCGGAAACCGATCAGCCGGTCGATGAGCTTCCCCAACACGAACGTCATGGAGAACGCGTAGAGCGCGACCACCCCGATCGCCAGCGCCTGCTTGCCCAGTTGGCCGAAGCCGCCCCCGTAGAACAGGCCCTGCGGGCCCGCCGTCATGACCGCCGTCGCGAACAGGCCGATCAACGACACCCCGACCACGCCGCCGACGAAGTGCACGCCGACCACGTCGAGCGAATCGTCGTAGTTGAAGCGCAATTTCGCGCCCACCGCGAACGCGCACACGATGCCGGCCGCCAGTCCGACGACCGTCGCGCCGAGCGTGTTGACCGTGCCGCAGGACGGGGTGATGGCGACCAGGCCGGCGACCACACCTGAGGCCGCGCCGAAGGTGGTGGGCCGGCCGTCGCGGATCTGTTCTACCGAGAGCCAACCGAGCATGCCCAGGCACCCGGCCACCAAGGTGTTGAGGAAGATCGCCGCGGCAGTTCCGTTGGCGGCCAAGGCGGAACCGGCGTTGAAGCCGAACCAGCCGAACCACAGCAGCCCCACGCCGACGAACAGTAACGGCAGGTTGTGCGGCCGCATGGCGTCCTTCTTGAAGCCGATGCGCGGTCCGAGCACCAGCGCCAGCGCCAGCGCAGAGGACCCGGAGACGATTTCGACGACGAGACCGCCGGCATAGTCCAGGACACCCAGCTTGGCCAGCCAGCCGCCGGGCCCCCATACCCAGTGCGCGACAATCGAATACACCGCGATCGTCCACACCGGGACGAAGACCATCCAGGCGGCGAACTTGGCGCGGTCGGCGATGGCGCCGCTGACCAGGGCTGCGGTGATGATCGCGAACGTCAGCTGGAACGTGGCGTAGAGCAGCTCGGGAACTGCACCGTGGACGGTGCCGGGGGTGATGCCGAGCATGCCGAAGTGCCTGAGGTTGCCGGCGAGTCCGCTTGCCCCATCCTCGGAGAACGCGATGGTGTAGCCGACCAGCAGCCACGCCACCGTCACCAGCGGTATGGAGATGAAGCTCATCATGATCATGTTGAGCACACCGGTGGTCCGGACCATGCCTCCGTAGAAGATCGCCAGGCCGGGGGTCATCAGCAAAACGAGTGCGGTGCTGGCCAGCAGCCATGCCGTGGCGGCGGGATCGATCGCATGCATGAGGTGGGCTCCTTCTCGCGGCCCCCGGGGTCACGGGACACCGGGATACTGTCACGTTCGGCCTGCCGGTAGGTTCGTTGGGTTCAAGAAAAGAGGATTCAGGATCTGATGTGGCCGAGGCTCGAGAACACTGTCGCGAAGGGACGGCTGCGGCGCAGCTGTTAGTCGACCCGGTCGAGGCCGCGCGCCGCTTATTGGGCGCCACCCTCACCGCGCGGGGTGTGAGCGGGATCGTCGTCGAGGTCGAGGCCTATGGGGGAGTCCCCGACGGCCCCTGGCCCGACGCCGCAGCGCACTCGTACAAGGGCTTACGCGCCCGCAACTTCGTGATGTTCGGGCCCCCCGGGCGGCTGTACACCTACCGCAGCCACGGCATCCACGTCTGCGCCAACGTCTCCTGCGGACCGGACGGCACCGCCGCCGCGGTCTTGCTGCGCGCCGCGGCCATCGAGGACGGCACCGACGTCGCGCGCACCCGGCGTGGCGAGTTGGTGCACACCGCCGCCCTGGCGCGCGGTCCGGGCAACCTGTGCTCTGCCATGGGAATCACCATGGACGACAACGGCATTGACCTCTTCGCGCGCAACGGTCCGGTGACCCTCGAACTGCACGAACCGCTGACCGCGACGTCCGGCCCGCGGGTCGGCGTCAGCCAGGCCGCCGACCGGCCATGGCGGCTATGGCTTCTTGGGCGTCCGGAGGTTTCGGCGTATCGCCGCAGCCCTCGCGCGCCGGCGCCGGGCGCCAGCGACTAGCCGAACAGTTCTCGGGTGGAAGGATCTTGGATCATGGGCGACATGATCATCGACGAGTTGGGCTGGCGCGGCCTGATCGCGCAGTCGACCGACCTCGATGCGCTGACCGCCGAAGCCCGGCGCGGGCCGATGACGGTGTACGCCGGTTTCGACCCCACCGCGCCCAGCCTCCACGCCGGACACCTCGTGCCCCTGCTGGCGTTGCGCCGGTTCCAGCGGGCCGGCCATCGTCCGATCGTGCTCGCCGGAGGCGCCACCGGCATGATCGGTGACCCCCGTGACGTCGGCGAGCGCACCCTCAACGAGGCGGACACCGTCGCCGAGTGGACCGAGCGGATCGGCGGTCAGCTGCAACGATTCGTCGACTTCGACGAGTCACCGACAGGCGCCGTCGTCGTCAACAACCTGGACTGGACCAGGCCCATGTCGGCGATCGAGTTTCTCCGCGACGTCGGCAAGCACTTCTCGGTCAACGTCATGCTGGACCGCGACACCGTCCGCCGGCGTCTCGAGGGCGACGGCATCTCGTACACCGAGTTCAGCTACATGCTGTTGCAGGCCAACGACTACGTCGAGCTGCACCGGCGCTACGGCTGCACCCTGCAGATCGGCGGCTCCGATCAGTGGGGCAACATCATCGCCGGCGTCCGGTTGGTGCGCCAGCAGCTGAGCGCCTCGGTCCACGCGCTGACGGTCCCGCTGGTGACCGCCGCCGACGGCACCAAGTTCGGCAAGTCCACCGGGGGCGGCAGCCTGTGGCTCGACCCGGCGCTGACCACGCCCTACGCCTGGTACCAGTACTTCTTCAACACCGCCGACGCGGACGTGATCCGGTACCTGCGCTGGTTCACGTTTTTGACGGCCGACGAGCTCGGCGAGCTGGAGCAGGCGACGGCCGAGCGCCCTCAGCAGCGTGCCGCCCAGCGGCGCCTGGCGCGCGAACTGACCGTGCTGGTGCACGGCGAGGCGGCCACGGATGCCGTCGAGCACGCCAGCCGGGCGCTGTTCGGGCAGGGCGAACTGTACCGTCTGGACGAGGCCACGCTGGCGGCGGCGCTGCGCGAAACCTCGGTCGCCGAGCTCAAACCCGGTGGACCTGACGGGATCGTCGACCTCCTGGTCGCCAGCGGCCTGTCC
Source organism: Mycobacterium sp. NGS58 (assembly GCF_059812385.1). Lineage (NCBI taxonomy): Bacteria > Bacillati > Actinomycetota > Actinomycetes > Mycobacteriales > Mycobacteriaceae > Mycobacterium > Mycobacterium sp. NGS58. Next base: position 108,385 of record NZ_JCALCO010000018.1, read on the forward strand.
GAGAGCAAGAAGGCCGCGCGCCGCACCATCGGTGAGGGCGGCGTGTCGGTAAACAACGTGCGCATCGACAACGAGGAATGGGCGCCGCAGCCGTCGGACTTCCTGCACGGCAAATGGCTGGTGCTGCGCCGCGGCAAACGCACCGTCGCGGGGGTCGAAAAGCTCTAGCCGGGCTAGCCCGTCCTGGGCCCCGACCGCGTGCGCAAAACGCGTGCGTGCACAATCTTTACCTCACCGTGTCATTGACGTGACCATCGGGGACCACTGTTGTCACGGTGCTTTTCGCCACGCGTGTGCGGTTGACCGTCCTGCCGATCCTTGGGGTGATCACCGGCCTGGTGGCACTGGCCGCGACGCTGTCGGCACCGATTCGCGCCGACATGGTGGGCAACGCGTTCCTGGCCGCGCTGACGAATGCCGGGATCTCCTATACCCAGCCGACCGGCACCACGGCGATGGGACAGTCGGTGTGCCCGATGCTGTTCGAGCCCGGCGGTTCGTTCGACGAGGTGGCCGCCAAGATGGCCCAAGGCAGCGGAATGTCGTACGAGACGGCGGGCCGGTTCACCATCGTCGCGATCGCGACCTACTGCCCGGCGCTCATCGCGCCGCTGCTGGGTAACCGGCCGCAAAGTTAGTCGGCGGGCTGCCCGTATTCTCGGCTGCGTGGTCGACGACAGGCAAAGGCACCGCGGCGAACGACGGGCGCGGCCGGCCTCCAACGGCTGGTCGGGCCCGGGCCGTGCGCGCCCGGCCCAGCCGCAGGGCACCGGGCGCCGGGAGGCCCCACCCGACCGCGCATCGCAGGACGGCCCGCCGATACCGCCCGGAGTGGAAGCCAAACAGCTGGCGCCCGAGATCCGCCGCGAGCTCAGCACGCTGGATCGCGCCACCGCGGACGCCGTCGCGCGCCACCTGGTGGCCGCGGGCGAGCTGCTCGACGAAGACCCGGAGGCCGCGTTGCGCCACGCCCGGGCGGCGCGCGCCCGGTCCAGCCGGATCGCCACCATTCGGGAAGCGGTCGGCATCGCCGCCTACCACTGCGGCGACTGGGCACAGGCGCTCGCCGAATTGCGCGCGGCCCGCAGGATGGGCAGCAAGTCCGCGCTGCTGGCCCTGATGGCCGATTGCGAACGCGGGCTTGGCCGTCCGGAGCGGGCGATCGAGCTCGCACGCGGACCGGAGGCCGCCGAGCTCAGCGGGGACGACGCCGACGAGTTGCGCATCGTCGCCGCCGGGGCGCGCGCGGATCTAGGCCAGCTCGAGCAGGCGCTCACCATGTTGTCTACGCCGCAGCTGGACCCGGCCCGCACCGGCACGACGGCCGCGCGGCTGTTCTACGCGTATGCGGACACCCTGCTGGCGCTCGGTCGCGGCGACGAGGCGCTGCAGTGGTTCCTGCACTCGGCGGCCGCCGACGTCGACGGCGTCACCGACGCCGAAGATCGGGTCAGTGAACTCGGCTGATGACGGGGCAGAATCACACCGAAACCCTTGCGCAGCAATATGACTGCCTGCTGATCGATCTGGACGGTACGTTGTTTCGCGGCCGTCGGCCGACCGAGGGCGCGGTGCAGACGCTGGCCGAGGTCCGCAGCCGCGCCTACTTCGTCACCAACAACGCATCGCGCAGCGCCGACGAGGTCGCCGCACACCTGACGGAACTGGGCTTCACCGCCATCGCCGACGACGTCGCCACCAGTGCCCAAAGCGCGGCGCGGCTGCTGGCCGACCAGCTGGCGCCGGGCTCGCCGGTACTGATTGTGGGCACCGAGGCCCTGGCCGACGAGATCACGGCGGTCGGACTGCGGGCGGTGCGCAGTTACGACGACGGCCCCGCCGCGGTCGTGCAGGGACTGTCACAAACCATCGGGTGGCCGGAGCTGGCCGAGGCCGCGCTGGCGATCCGGGACGGCGCGTTGTGGGTGGCGTCCAACGTCGACCTGACGCTGCCCACCGAACGCGGGCTGCTGCCGGGCAACGGGTCGTTCGTGGCCGCGCTGCGGGCGGCCACCGGCGGCGAGCCGCAGGTCGCGGGCAAGCCGGCGCCCGGACTGCTGCGGGATGCCGCGGCCCGCGGCGACTTTCGCGCCCCGTTGGTGATCGGGGACCGGCTCGACACCGACATCGAGGGCGCCAACGCCGCCGAGCTGCCCAGCCTCATGGTGCTCACCGGGGTCAATTCCGCACGGGATGCGGTTTTCGCCAAGCCCGCCCAGCGACCCACCTATATCGGGCACGACCTGCGCTCACTGCACACCGACGCCGGGCGGCTCGCGGTCGGGCCGCAGCCCGGCTGGCGGGTCGACGTCGCGGACACGGCGATCACCGTCCGTAGCGGCCAGGCGGACGACGACGATGACCTGTCGATCGTTCGCGCGGTTGCCGCCGCGGTGTACGCGCGCCCCGACTCCGCCGAGGTGCGCATCGAGGGCGCCGACGACCGGGCCCGCGGCGCGCTGCAACGCTGGTCTTTGGTGCACAGCGACTGACGGATGACTAGCGTAGGAACGCGATGACTATCGATCCCGATGAGATTCGCGCTGAAATCGACGGCCTGCTCGCGCGGCTGCCCCAACCCGGGGACGGCGAAAACCCGGACAAGGTGCCGTCGCTCGAGGAGCTCGAGGAAATAGCACGCCGCCTGTCCGAGGCGCACGACGTGCTGCTGGCCGCGCTGGAGTCGGCGGAGAAGGGCTGAGTGCGCGGATGTCTCGACGGGCCCGCGTTGACGCCGAGCTGGTCCGGCGCGGACTTGCCCGGTCCCGCCAGCAGGCGGCCGAGCTGATCGGGGCGGGGAAGGTCTGCATCGACGGGATGCCGGCGCGCAAGCCGGGCACCGCCGTCGCCATCACCGCGGCCCTGACCGTCGCCGAGGACGGCGAACGCGGCTGGGTGTCGCGCGGGGCGCACAAACTCATCGGGGCGCTGGACGCCTTTGACATCTCGGTCGCGGGCCGTCGCTGCCTGGACGCCGGCGCGTCGACGGGTGGCTTCACCGAAGTCCTGCTCGATCGCGGGGCCACCCAGGTGGTGGCCGTCGACGTGGGCTACGGCCAGCTGGCCTGGTCGCTGCGCAGCGACGTCCGGGTGGTCGTCGTCGAACGCACGAACGTCCGCGACCTCACGCCGGAAGCGATCGGCGGACGGGCTGACCTCGTGGTGGCTGACCTGTCGTTCATTTCGCTGTCCACGGTTTTGCCGGCGCTGGCTGGATGTGCCGCACCGAACGCGGATATCGTTCCCATGGTGAAGCCGCAGTTTGAGGTGGGCAGGGGCCTGGTCGGCGCAGGCGGAGTGGTGCACGACCCCGGCCTGCGCGCCGACGCCGTGCTGGCGGTCGCCGGTCGCGCGGGCGAGCTGGGCTGGCACACCGTCGACGTCGCCGCCAGCCCGCTGCCGGGACCGTCGGGCAATGTCGAGTACTTCCTGCGGCTGCGCGCCCAGACCGATCGCCCGCTCACCGGCGACGGCCTGGTGACGGCGGTGCGGCGCGCGGTGGAAAGCGGGCCACAGTGAACGGAAACGCGACACGCACCGTGTTGATGGTGGCCCACACCGGCCGGGACGAGGCCGCCGAGACCGCACGGCGCGTGCAGAAGGTGCTGAGCGACAACGGGATCGAGCTTCGTGTGTTGTCCGCCGAGGCCGTCGACAAGGGGCCGATGCACCTGGCCCCCGACGACATGCGCGCCCTGGGTATCGAGATCGAGGTGGTCAACGCCGACCCGCAGGCGGCCGAGGGCTGCGAACTGGTGCTGGCCCTGGGCGGCGACGGCACGTTCCTGCGGGCCGCCGAGCTGGCCCGCAACGCCAACATTCCGGTGCTCGGCGTCAACCTGGGGCGCATCGGATTCATGGCCGAGGCCGAGGCCGAGGCCATCGACCAGGTGCTGGATCATGTTGTCGCACAGGATTATCGGGTAGAGAACCGGTTGACGCTCGACGTGATGGTGCGCCACGGCGGCGACGTCTCGGTACACGGTTGGGCGCTGAACGAGGTAAGCCTGGAGAAGGGTCCCCGGCTGGGCGTGCTCGGGGTTGTCCTCGAAATCGACGGGCGCCCGGTGTCGGCGTTCGGCTGTGACGGCGTGCTGGTGTCGACGCCCACCGGATCCACCGCGTACGCGTTCTCCGCCGGCGGACCGGTGTTGTGGCCGGACCTCGAGGCAATCCTGGTGGTTCCCAACAACGCTCACGCTCTGTTCGGCCGCCCCATGGTCACCAGCCCGGACGCCACCATCGCGATCGAGATCGAGGCCGACGGACATGACGCCCTGGTGTTCTGCGACGGTCGCCGCGAAATGTTGGTCCCGGCGGGCAGCCGGCTGGAGGTAAGGCGTTGTGACACACCGGTGAAATGGGCCCGGCTGGACAGCGCGCCGTTCACCGACCGGCTGGTTCGCAAATTCCGGTTGCCGGTGACCGGGTGGCGCGGGAACTGACGGCCTTAACAGCGGGGCTGATTGCATGCTGACCGAAATCCGCATCGAGTCACTCGGTGCCATCAGCGCCGCGGTCGGGGAGTTCGACCGCGGCCTGACCGTATTGACCGGCGAGACCGGTACCGGCAAGACGATGGTGGTGACCGGGTTGCACCTGCTCGGCGGTGCCCGCGCGGACGCGACCCGGGTGCGGTCCGGTGCCGATCGCGCGGTCGTCGAAGGCCGTTTCACCACAACAGATCTCGACGATTCCGTGATCGCGAAGCTGGACGAGACGCTGGACGCGTCGGGCGCGCAGCGCGACGAGGACGGCAGCGTGATCGCGCTGCGCTCGGTCAGCCGTGACGGACCGTCGCGGGCGTATCTCGGCGGCCGCAGCGTGCCGGCCAAGTCGCTGGGCGACTTCACCGCGGGCCTGTTGACCCTGCACGGGCAGAACGACCAGCTGCGGCTCATGCGGCCCGAGGAGCAGTGCGGCGCGCTGGACCGGTTCGCGAAGGCCGGCCCCGCGCTGGAGCGCTACTGCAAACTGCGTGACGCCTGGCTGTCGGCGCGACGCGACCTGCTCGACCGCCGCAACCGGATGCGCGAGCTCGCGCTGGAGGCCGACCGGCTGAACTTCGCCCTCAACGAGATCGACGCCGTGGACCCGCAACCCGGCGAGGACGAGGCACTGGTCGCGGAGATCCTGCGGCTGTCCGAACTAGACACCCTGCGCGAGGCCGCGGCCGGGGCCCGCGCGGCCCTGTCCTCGGACGAGGCGGACGGATCCGGGTTCAGCGCGACCGACAACCTGGGAAAGGCAAGGGCCGCACTGGAATCGACGGACGACGGGAAGCTGCTGGCATTGGCCGGCCAGCTCGGCGAGGTGCTCACGGTGGTTGTCGACGCGGCCGGTGAGCTGGGCGGCTTCCTGGAGGAACTGCCGGTCGATGCCAGCGCGCTGGAATCCAAACTGGCCCGGCAGGCCGAACTGCGCACGCTGACACGCAAATACGCCGCGGACATCGACGGCGTGCTCGCCTGGGCCACGGACGCCAGGGAGCGACTGGCTCAACTCGACGTCTCCGAGGAAGGGCTGGCCGCGCTGGCGAGGCGGGCGGACGAGCTCGCGCACGAATTAGCCCAGGCCGCGGGCGATCTGAGCAACATCCGGCGCAAGGCCGCCAAGCGGCTCGCCAAAGAGGTCACCGCCGAGCTGTCCGGGCTGGCGATGGCCGACGCCCAGTTCGGTATCGACGTCAGCGTTGACGTCGCGTCGGCCGCCGAGGAAGCGGCCGCGCTGATGCTGCCCTCGGGCGTGCTGGCCCGCGCCGGCGCCGACGGCGTCGACCAGGTCGAGTTCGGCTTTGCGGCGCACCGCGGGATGGACCAGCTGCCGTTGGCGAAGAGCGCTTCGGGGGGTGAGCTGTCCCGGGTGATGTTGGCGCTGGAAGTGGTCCTGGCCGCCTCGACGGCGGGCACGACGATGGTGTTCGACGAGGTCGACGCCGGCGTGGGTGGCCGGGCGGCGGTGCAGATCGGGCGGCGGCTGGCACGGTTGGCGCGTACCCACCAGGTCATCGTCGTGACGCACCTGCCGCAGGTCGCGGCGTACGCCGACGTGCACCTGGTGGTGCATGGGGCAGGACCCAAGGGGACCAGCGTGGTGCGGCGGGTCGCCGACGACGAGCGGGTCGCCGAGCTGGCGCGGATGCTGGCCGGGCTGGGCGAGTCCGACAGCGGCCGTGCGCACGCCCGTGAGCTGCTCGAGGCGGCGCAGAAGGATGAGATCTAACCGTCGGGAACACTTAATACAGATGTGACTAATGGGACTCTAGATAACTTCTGAGGCTGATGTTACGGCGCGCCTCCCGTCCTCACCGAGGCTTCGCGGACAGAATCGCCCCCATGAAGATGTCAGGTCTGCTTTCCCGTAACCCCGCCCGGCCGGGCCTCGTCGGCACCGCCCGCGTTGACCGGAACATCGACCGGCTGCTGCGCCGGGTCTGCCCCGGCGACATCGTGGTGCTCGACGTCCTGGATCTGGACCGCATCACCGCCGACGCGCTGGTGGAGGCTGACATCGCCGCGGTCGTCAACGCGTCTCCGTCGGTGTCGGGCCGCTACCCGAACATGGGGCCCGAGGTCCTGGTCAACAACGGGGTGACGCTGATCGACGAGGCCGGACCCGACATCTTCAGGAAGGTCAAGGACGGCTCCAAGATCCGCCTGCACGAGGGCGGGGTGTACGTCGGCGATCGCAGGCTGGTCCGCGGAACCGAGCGCACCGATCACGACATCGCCGACCTGATGCGCGAGGCCAAGAGCGGGCTGTCCGCGCACCTGGAGGCGTTCGCCGGCAACACAATCGAGTTCATCAAGAGCGAGAGCCCGCTGCTGATCGACGGCATCGGCATCCCCGACGTCGACGTCGACCTGCGCCGCCGGCACGTCGTGATCGTCGGCGACGAGCCCAGCGCCGCCGAGGATCTGCGCTCGCTCAAGCCGTTCATCAAGGAGTATCAGCCGGCCCTGATCGGTGTCGGCACCGGCGCCGACGTCCTGCGCAAGGCCGGCTACCGCCCCCAGGTCATCGTCGGGGACCCCGACCAGATCAGCACCGACGCGCTCAAGTGCGGTGCCCAGGTCGTGTTGCCCGCCGACGCCGACGGGCACGCGCCCGGCCTGGAACGGATCCAGGATCTCGGCGTCGGGGCGATGACGTTCCCGGCCGCCGGGTCGGCGATCGACCTGGCGCTGCTGCTGGCCGACCACCACGGCGCCGCGCTGCTGGTGACGGCCGGCCACACCGCCAACATCGAGACGTTCTTCGACCGCACCCGCGCGCACAGCAATCCTTCCACCTTCCTGACCCGGCTGCGGGTGGGCGAGAAGGTGGTGGACGCCAAGGCCGTGGCCACCCTGTACCGCAACCACATCTCGGCGGGTGCCATCGCGCTGCTGGCGCTGACCATGCTGATCGCCGTCATCGTCGCGCTGTGGGTGTCGCGCACCGACGGCGTGGTGCTGCATTGGGTCACCGACTACTGGAACCACTTCTGCCTGACGGTGCAGAAGTGGGTCACCTAGATGATCTCGTTGCGTCAGCATGCCTTGTCACTGGCCGCCGTCTTCCTCGCGCTGGCCGTGGGAGTCGTGCTGGGCTCGGGCTTCTTGTCGGACACTCTGTTGTCCAGCCTGCGCGACGAAAAGCGCGACTTGAACACCCAGATCAGCGGGCTGAACGACCAGAAGAATGTGCTGAACGAAAAGCTCAGTGCGGCAAACAATTTCGACACTCAACTGGCCGGCCGGATGGTGCACGACGCGTTGGGTGGCAAGTCGGTGGTGATGTTCCGCACGCCGGATGCCCAGGACGACGACGTTGCCGCGGTGTCGAAGTTCATCGGCCAGGCGGGCGGGACGGTGACCGGAACGGTGTCGCTGACGCAGGAATTCGTCGAGGCCAACTCGGCGGAGAAGCTTCAGACGGTGGTGAACTCCTCGGTGCTGCCCGCGGGCCAGCAGCTGAGCACCAAGCTGGTCGACCAGGGTTCACAGGCGGGCGACCTGATGGGCATCGCCCTGCTGGCGAACGCGAATCCCGCAGTGCCCGCGGTGGATGACATCCAGCGCAGCACCGTGCTGGCGGCGCTGCGCAACACGGGCTTCATCACCTATCAGACAACCGATCACATGGGCGCGGCCAACGCCGCACTTGTGGTCACGGGCGGCTCGTTACCCGGGGACGCCGGCAATAAGGGCGTCAGCGTGGCCCGGTTCTCGGCCGCGCTGGCCCCGCACGGTTCGGGCACGCTGCTGGCCGGACGCGACGGGTCGGCGACCGGGGGTGCCGCGGTGGCCGTGGCCCGCGCCGACGCCGGAATGAACTCGGCCATCAGCACCGTCGACGATGTCGAAGCCGCGCCAGGCCGCATCACCGCGGTGCTGGCGCTGCACGACCTGCTCAACGGCGGTCACGCAGGGCAGTACGGCACGGGTCACGGGGCGGCGTCGATCACGGTGCCTCAGTAGCGGGCGTGTTAGCCGCGACACAGCGCGGTGGATGTTAGGGTGGATTTCCGTGGGTCGGCAGGCCCATCTAGTTATTCGCTAGAACAATTTTGACGCCCTGCCCGTCTTCACGGAGGTCGCCTGTGCGAAAGCACCCGCAATCCGCCACCAAGCACCTCTTCGTCAGCGGGGGAGTCGCTTCCTCGTTGGGCAAGGGATTGACCGCCAGCAGCCTTGGTCAGCTATTGACGGCCCGCGGGTTGTACGTGACGATGCAGAAACTCGATCCGTACCTCAACGTCGATCCGGGCACCATGAACCCTTTCCAGCATGGAGAGGTATTCGTCACCGAGGACGGCGCCGAAACCGACCTGGACGTCGGCCATTACGAACGGTTTTTGGACCGCGACCTGTCCGGCTCCGCCAATGTCACTACGGGGCAGGTGTATTCGACGGTCATCGCCAAGGAGCGGCGCGGCGAGTACCTCGGCGACACCGTCCAGGTGATCCCGCACATCACCGACGAGATCAAAGCGCGCATCATGTCGATGGCCCAGCCCGACGCCCAGGGGAACCGTCCCGACGTGGTCATCACCGAGATCGGCGGCACCGTCGGCGACATCGAGTCGCAGCCCTTCTTAGAGGCGGCGCGCCAGGTGCGTCACGACCTGGGTCGTGAGAACGTCTTCTTCCTGCACGTCTCGCTGGTGCCCTACCTGGCGCCGTCGGGTGAGCTCAAGACCAAACCCACCCAGCACTCGGTGGCCGCGCTGCGCAGCATCGGTATCACCCCCGACGCGCTGATCCTGCGCTGCGACCGCGACGTTCCCGAAGCGCTGAAGAACAAGATTGCGCTGATGTGTGACGTCGACATCGACGGCGTCATCTCCACCCCGGACGCGCCGTCGATCTACGACATTCCCAAGGTGCTGCACCGCGAGGAACTCGACGCCTATGTGGTGCGCCGGCTCAACCTGCCGTTCCGGGACGTCGACTGGACCGAATGGGACGACCTGCTGCGCCGGGTGCACGAGCCGCACGAGATCGTGCGAATCGCCTTGGTGGGCAAGTACGTTGAGCTCTCCGACGCCTATCTGTCCGTCACCGAGGCGCTGCGCGCCGGCGGGTTCAAGCACCACGCCAAGGTGGAGCTGGTGTGGGTGCCCTCCGACGACTGTGAGAGCGGAGCCGGTGCCGCGGCGGCCCTGGGCGACGTGCACGGCGTGCTGATCCCCGGCGGGTTCGGCATCCGCGGCATCGAGGGCAAGATCGGCGCCATCCACCACGCCCGCGCGCGCGGGCTGCCGGTGCTCGGCCTGTGCCTAGGCCTGCAATGCATCGTGATCGAGGCCGCCCGCTCCGCCGGTCTGACCCAGGCCAACTCGGCGGAGTTCGACCCCGAGACGCCCGACCCCGTCATCTCCACGATGGCCGACCAGGTGGACATCGTGGCCGGCGAAGCCGACCTGGGCGGCACCATGCGGCTGGGCGCCTACCCCGCCGTGCTGGAACCGGAATCGATTGTGGCCCAGGCGTATGGCGCCACCGAGGTGTCCGAGCGCCACCGGCACCGCTATGAAGTCAACAACGCCTACCGCGACAAGATCGCGGAGAGCGGCCTGAAGTTCTCCGGCACATCTCCGGACGGCCATCTGGTGGAGTTCGTCGAATATCCGCCGGACGTGCATCCCTTCATCGTCGGCACGCAGGCCCACCCGGAGCTGAAGAGCCGGCCCACCCGGCCGCACCCGCTGTTCGTCGCCTTCGTCGGCGCGGCCATCGACTACAAGGCGGGCGAGCTGCTGCCGGTGGAAATCCCGGAGCAGTCATCGAACGGCATCCAGCACCGGGACAGCGCTGCGCGGCCGATACCTGAGCCCGCGGCCCGTGGCTGACCACGTCTTCGAGACGGCATCGTCCGAAACGCTGTACACCGGAAAGATTTTCGCGCTGCGCAGCGACCGGGTTCGGATGCCCGGCGGCAAGGTCGTGACCCGCGAGATCGTCGAACATTTCGGCGCCGTCGCCGTTGTCGCGATGGACGACGACGGCAACATCCCGATGGTCTACCAGTACCGGCACGCCTTCGGTCGGCGGCTCTGGGAGTTGCCCGCGGGACTGCTCGATGTGGGCGGCGAGGCAGCTCATCTCACCGCGGCCCGCGAGCTGATGGAGGAGGCGGGGCTGAAGGCCGACACCTGGCGGGTGCTCGTCGACCTCGATTCCACACCGGGCTTCAGCGATGAGTCGGTGCGCGTCTACCTGGCCACCGGCCTGACTCACGTCGAAAGGCCCGATGCGCACGACGAAGAAGCCGACATGACACTGGAGTGGTACCCGCTGGCCGACGCCGCCCGCAAGGTGCTCAGCGGTGAAATCGTCAATGCCATTGCCGTGGCAGGGATTCTGGCCGCCCACGCCGTGACGACAGGGTTCGCGCAGCCGCGGCCGGTGGACAGCCCCTGGCAGGACAAGCCGACGGCGTTCATGGCGCGCAAGGGCGCGCGATGACGACGGTGGCGCTGGACACGCAGTTGCAGGGCTACCTTGACCATCTGACCATCGAGCGCGGCGTCGCCGCGAACACCCTCAGCTCATACAGCCGCGATCTGCGCCGCTACACAAAGCACCTGTCGGACCGCGGGATTCATGACCTGGCCAAGGTGGGGGAGAACGACGTCAGCGAATTCCTGGTGGCGCTGCGCCGCGGCGATCCCGACACCGGGGCCGCCGCGCTGTCCGCCGTATCGGCGGCGCGGGCGCTGATCGCGGTGCGTGGCCTGCATCGGTTCGCCGCCGCCGAAGGGCTGGCCGAGCTCGACGTGGCGCGTGCCGTCCGTCCACCGACGCCGGGCCGCCGGCTGCCCAAAAGCCTGACCATCGACCAGGTGCTGGCGCTGCTGGAGGGGGCGGGCGGTGACAGTCCGGCCGACGGCCCGCTGACCCTGCGTAACCGGGCGCTGCTGGAACTGCTGTACTCCACCGGCGCGCGTATCTCCGAAGCCGTCGGCCTCGACGTCGACGACGTCGACACGCAAGCCCGGTCGGTGTTGTTGCGCGGCAAGGGTGGTAAGCAACGGCTGGTGCCGATCGGACGTCCGGCCGTCGCCGCCCTGGACGCATACCTGGTTCGGGGCCGTTCGGAGCTGGCGCGCCGCGGGCGCGGAACGCCGGGCATCTTCCTCAATGTGCGCGGGGGGCGGTTGTCGCGGCAAAGTGCGTGGCAAGTCCTGCAGGACGCGGCCGAGCGTGCCGGCATCACCTCGGGGGTGTCGCCGCACATGCTGCGGCATTCCTTTGCCACCCATCTGCTGGAGGGCGGCGCCGACGTGCGGGTCGTGCAGGAGCTGCTCGGGCACGCCTCGGTGACGACCACGCAGATCTACACCATGGTCACCGTGCACGCGCTGCGCGAAGTGTGGGCCGGGGCCCACCCGCGGGCGCAGTAGCTCAACCGAGGTAGTCGGACTCCAGCACCAGGTCGGACAGCAGCGTCTGATACTCGACATGCGCCCTGTGCTCGACGGTGTTGAACCGCTTGCCCTGCTGCAGCCGCATGTACTCGCGGTACTTCGGCGCACCGGGCACCCGGACGTTGTCGGCGACCACGACCGAGCCCGGGTGCAACCACTGCCGATTCAGGATGCTGTTCAGGTCGGGCAGGTAGGCGTCCTTGTCGTGATCGAGAAACACGAAATCCAGTGTGCCGGGGGCAAACCCATGCTCGTTGGCCAACGCATCCAGGGTGCGCCCGCCGTCGCCGATGGTGCCGACCACACAGGTCACCCGGTCGGCGACGCCGGCATGCGCCCAGATCTGGCGGGCATTGGCGGCGTTGGCCTCGGAGAGTTCGACCGAGAACACCTTGGCGTTCGGGGCGGCCCTGGCGATGCGCAAGGCGCCGTAGCCGCAGTAGGTGCCCAGTTCGAGCGCGAGCGACGGGTCGGCGCGCCGCACGGCGGCGTCGAGCAGCAGCCCTTTCTCGTCACCGACGTTGATCAGCAGGGATTTTTCGTAAGCGAACTTGTCGATGGTCGCCAGCACGTCGTCCATGTCGCCCGCGCGCGCGTTCCGCAGGACGTACTCGACAGCGGCCGCCTCGCGCCCGTCACCGATCTGGCCGGTGGTGGTGATGTTTCGGGCGCCGGCGGCCACGCGCCAGAACGACCACCGCAAAAGAGGAATCCGTCGCTTCAGATCCATAGACGTCACGATATGCCGAGGAGCGGTCACCTTCCCATGGCCCCTTATCGCCCCCGGATATTGGTGCTGCTGTGACTGAAGTGAAAAGGCTGTCGGGATGTGCGTTCTACCACCGAATCTTGCCCATATCGGCTGGTTAATTGCCTGCGGGTCGCCGGGTTTCGCGCGCTGAACCCGTTAGACTTTCCGACGATGTTCACCTCCCGAACACCCCCGCCATGACCGAGCAGCCGGACTCCGGCGTCGAGCTCGGTCTGACCGGGCGGCCGCCGCGGGCGATCCCGGAGCCTCAGCCGCGCACCTCGCACGGCCCGGCCAAGGTCGTCGCCATGTGCAACCAGAAGGGCGGCGTCGGGAAGACCACGTCGACCATCAATCTGGGCGCCGCGCTCGCCGAATACGGCCGCCGGGTGCTGCTGGTGGACATGGATCCGCAGGGCGCGCTGTCCGCCGGGCTGGGCGTCCCGCATTACGAGCTGGAAAAGACCATTCACAACGTCCTGGTCGAGCCGCGGGTGTCGATCGACGACGTGCTGCTGCAGACCCGGGTCAAGCACATGGATCTGGTGCCCAGCAACATCGACCTGTCGGCCGCCGAGATCCAGCTTGTCAACGAGGTGGGACGCGAGCAGACGCTGGGTCGGGCGTTGCACCCGGTGCTGGATCGCTACGACTACGTGCTGATCGATTGCCAGCCGTCCCTGGGGCTGCTCACGGTCAACGGCCTGGCCTGCTCCGACGGCGTGGTGATCCCAACCGAGTGCGAGTACTTTTCGCTGCGCGGGCTGGCGCTGCTGACCGACACCGTCGACAAGGTACGCGACCGGCTCAACCCGAAGCTCGAGATCAGCGGGATCCTGCTCACCCGGTACGACCCCCGCACGGTCAACTCCCGCGAGGTGATGGCCCGGGTGGTGGAGCGGTTCGGGGACCTGGTGTTCGACACGGTCATCACCCGGACCGTCCGATTCCCGGAGACCAGCGTGGCCGGCGAGCCCATCACCACGTGGGCCCCGCGATCCACCGGAGCGATCGCCTATCGCGCCCTGGCCCGCGAGTTCATCGACCGATTCGGCGCGTGAACGCGACCGAAACCGGTGAGGCGCCCCAGCAGAACGGCTTCCAGGTCCGGCTGACCAATTTCGAGGGGCCTTTCGACCTGCTCCTGCAGCTGATCTTCGCCCATCGCCTCGACGTGACCGAGGTGGCGCTGCACCAGGTCACCGACGACTTCATCGCCTACACCCGCGAAATCGGTCCGCAGCTGGAGCTGGAGGAGACCACGGCTTTCCTGGTGGTCGCCGCGACGCTGCTGGACTTGAAGGCGGCCCGGCTGCTGCCCGCCGGACGGGTCGACGACGACGAGGACCTCGCCCTGCTGGAGGTGCGCGACCTGCTGTTCGCCCGGCTGCTGCAATATCGCGCGTTCAAGCACGTCGCCGAAATGTTCGCCGAGCTGGAGGCCACGGCGCTGCGCAGCTATCCGCGCTCGGTGTCGCTGGAAGACCGGTTCACCGAACTGCTGCCCGAGGTGATGATCGGCGTCGACGCCGAACGGTTCGCCCAGATCGCCGCGATCGCGTTCAGCCCGCGACCCGTCCCGACCGTGTCGGTCGAGCACCTGCACCAGGTCCAGGTGTCGGTGCCCGAGCAGGCCAAGAAGTTGCTGGCCATCCTGGAAGCCCGGGGCAGCGGTGCGTGGGCCACGTTCTCCGAGCTGGTCGCCGATTGCGAGGCGTCGATGGAGGTTGTCGGACGCTTCCTGGCGCTGCTCGAACTGTATCGGTCCCGGGCGGTAGCATTTGACCAGTCAGAGCCGCTCGGCGTGCTCCAAATCTCGTGGACCGGGGAACGTCCGGCCAATGAAACCCTGGTAGAAGTGCGGGACGAATAAGTGACCTCCGCCAGCGACGATGCAGAGCGCAGCGATGAGAAGGAGCGGCGCTTGAACACAGATATGCCGGACGTCGATCTCGAAGCAGAGCTCGACGCGGGCATCCCGGATATCGCCGAAGTCGCGCCGATGGAATCCGAAGAGCTGGGCTCGGTGCTCGAGGCGCTGCTGTTGGTGGTGGACACCCCGGTTACCGCGGAGGCGCTGGCGTCGGCCACCCAGCAACCGGTGTACCGGGTCGCCACCAAGCTGCAGGAGATGGCTGAGCAACTCACCGAACGCGACAGCGGCATCGATCTGCGGAAAAACAGCGAGGGCTGGCGGATGTACACCCGCGCCCGGTTCGCGCCCTACGTCGAGAAGCTGCTGCTGGACGGAGCGCGGTCCAAGCTCACCCGGGCCGCGTTGGAGACGCTGGCCGTGGTCGCCTACCGCCAGCCCGTGACCCGCGCGCGGGTCAGCGCGGTGCGTGGCGTCAACGTCGACGCCGTGATGCGCACGCTGCTGGCGCGCGGCCTGATCAGCGAGGCCGGGGCCGACGAGGACACCGGTGCGGTGACGTTCGCCACCACCGAGCTGTTCCTGGAGCGCCTGGGGCTGACCTCGCTGGCCGATCTTCCGGATATCGCGCCGCTGCTTCCCGACGTCGACACGATCGAGGACCTCAGCGAATCCCTGGACAGCGAGCCACGTTTCATCAAACTTTCCGGCGGTCAGTCGTCCGACCAGGCGCTGACGTTCGACGTGGACCAGGATTGATGGAAGAAGCTCAGGGGATCCGGCTGCAAAAGGTGTTGTCCCAAGCCGGAATTGCGTCGCGGCGGGCCGCCGAGAAGTTGATTATCGACGGCCGCGTCGAGGTGGACGGCAATGTGGTGACCGAACTGGGCACTCGCGTCGACCCGGACGCCTCGGTGATCCGCGTCGACGGCGCCCGGGTGGTGCTCGACGACTCGCAGGTGTACCTCGCGCTGAACAAGCCGCGCGGTGTGCACTCGACCATGTCCGACGACCGCGGCCGGCCGTGCATTGGCGACCTGGTCGAGCGCAAGGTCCGCGGCAACAAGAACCTGTTTCACGTCGGGCGGTTGGACGCCGACACCGAAGGGCTGATCCTGCTGACCAACGACGGCGAGCTGGCGCACCGGCTGATGCACCCTTCCCACGAGGTGCCCAAGACATATCTGGCGACCGTGACCGGGTCGGTGCCGCGCGGGCTCGGCAAGAAGCTGCGTGCCGGTGTCGAATTGGACGACGGAGTGGCCAAACTCGACGAGTTCGCGGTGGTGGACGCCATTCCGGGCAAGACGCTGGTGCGGGTGACGCTGCACGAGGGGCGCAACCGCATCGTGCGCCGGCTGCTGGCGGCCGCGGGATTCCCGGTGGAGTCGTTGGTGCGCACCGACATCGGGCCGGTCGCGCTGGGCAAGCAGCGGCCGGGCACCATCCGGGCATTGGCTCATCACGAGGTTGGCCAGCTTTATAAAGCGGTGGGCCTGTGACTGACATGGTGGTGGCCATCGACGGCCCTGCGGGCACCGGAAAGTCCTCGGTATCAAAGGGATTGGCGCAAGCGCTCGGGGCGCGCTACCTGGACACGGGCGGGATGTACCGGGCGGTGACGCTGGCCGTGCTGCGCGCCGAAGTTGACCCGGCCGACGCCGAGGCCGTCGCGCGCACGGCGGAGACGGTGCAGATGTCGGTCGACTATCACCCCGATGGCGACCGTTATTTCCTGTCAGGAGAAGATGTCTCGGCAGAGATCCGCGGCGACCGGGTCACCGGCTCGGTGTCGGCGGTGTCCTCGGTGCCCGCCGTCCGCACCCGGCTGGTCGACATGCAGCGCGAAATGGCCCAGGGCCCGGGCACTGTGGTAGTCGAGGGCCGGGACATCGGCACCGTCGTCCTACCCGACGCGCCGGTGAAGATCTTCCTGACCGCGTCGGCCGAAACCAGGGCGCGGCGGCGCAACGATCAGAACGTGGCAGCCGGCCTGGCCGACGACTACGAGGCGGTGCTGGCCGACGTCCGCCGCCGCGATCACCTGGATTCCACCCGGGCGGTGTCACCGCTGCGGGCGGCCCCGGACGCGGTGGTCGTCGACACCGGCGAGATGACCGAAGCGCAGGTCATTTCGCACTTGCGCGACCTGGTCAAGCAGCGAAGCGGAGCGGTGCGGTGAGCCAAGACGGCACGTGGAGTGACGAAAGCGACTGGGATTCAGTCGAATTCGGCCTCGACGAACAGGACGATGCCGGCCCGGCGCCCGTGGTGGCGGTGGTCGGCCGACCCAACGTCGGCAAGTCGACGCTGGTCAATCGGATCCTGGGCCGCAGAGAAGCGGTGGTGCAGGACATCCCGGGCGTCACCCGCGACCGGGTGTCCTACGACGCGCTGTGGACGGGCCGCCGGTTCATCGTGCAGGACACCGGGGGATGGGAACCCGACGCCAAGGGACTGCAGCAACTAGTGGCCGAACAAGCATCGGTGGCGATGCGCACCGCCGATGCGGTGATCCTGGTGGTCGACGCCGTCGTCGGCGCGACCGCGGCCGACGAGGCCGCCGCACGGATCCTGCTGCGGTCGGGCAAGCCGGTCTTCCTGGCGGCCAACAAGGTTGACAGCGACAAGGCAGAGGCGGACGCGGCGATGCTGTGGTCGCTGGGTCTCGGTGAACCGCACGCCGTCAGCGCCATACACGGCCGCGGCGTGGCCGACCTGCTTGACGAGGTGCTCGCCGCGCTGCCCGAGGTGTCCGAAGTGGCGCCCACGTCCGGCGGCCCGCGCCGGGTCGCGCTGGTCGGCAAGCCCAACGTGGGCAAGAGCTCCCTGCTGAACAAGCTGGCGGGCGATCAGCGCTCGGTGGTGCACGACGTCGCCGGGACGACGGTGGACCCGGTGGACTCGCTGATCGAGCTGGGCGACAAGGTGTGGCGGTTCGTCGATACCGCGGGTTTGCGCCGCAAGGTGGGCCAGGCCAGCGGGCACGAGTTCTACGCCTCGGTGCGCACGCACTCGGCCATCGACGCGGCCGAGGTGGTAATCGTGCTGATCGACGGGTCGGACCCCCTCACCGAACAGGACCAGCGGGTGCTGTCGATGGTCATCGAGGCCGGCCGGGCCCTGGTGCTGGCTTTCAACAAGTGGGACCTGGTGGACGAAGACCGCCGGGAGCTGTTGGAGCGCGAGATCGACCGCGAACTTGTGCAGCTGCGGTGGGCTCCGCGGGTCAACATCTCCGCCAAGACCGGGCGCGCTTTGCAGAAGCTGGTGCCCGCCATGGAGACCGCGCTGGCCTCGTGGGATGCGCGGATTCCGACCGGCCCGTTGAATTCGTGGCTCAAAGAGGTGGTGGCGGCGACGCCGCCCCCGGTGCGGGGAGGCAAGCAGCCGCGCATCCTGTTCGCCACCCAGGCAACCGCCCGGCCCCCGACATTCGTTCTGTTCACCACCGGTTTTCTCGAGGCCGGGTATCGCCGCTTTCTGGAGCGCCGGCTGCGCGAGACCTTTGGGTTCGAGGGGTCGCCGATCCGGATCAACGTGCGGGTCCGCGAAAAACGGGGAGCAAAGCGGCGCTGACTGCGGTGGCGTTTCGCGAGGTCGCGCTTCGACCTCTGTCCAAGCGTCTGGTGTTTCCCGAACGTGTTAGCCAGCGCTTGCACCTTCGGGATTCACTTCTTCGTCGTCCGCTGCCGGTAGCGCGGGACACCCGGTACGACATGCGGGTCACGGTGCAGCGGAGGTCGCTTGGCAGACGGGTCGGCCAGTTACGGTAGGCTTTCGACCTGCTGCCGGTGTAAGCATCGGCGCGCGGGCTGTGGCGCAGTTTGGTAGCGCACTTGACTGGGGGTCAAGTGGTCGCAGGTTCAAATCCTGTCAGCCCGACAAGATGAATTGCCTGTTCAAAGCACATTTCTGGTGGGTCTAGCCGCTTAGTCGTGCGATCTCTGTGCGATGCTTCGCGAGCATCGGCCAGCACTTACCAGCACTCCGGCGGCTGTCCACCGGATGCCGCGCGGCCCGCTGTCTAGTCATCGGCACCGGCAAACCTGGCGCGGTTGCGTACCCGGAACGTGGCGGACAATTACCTTCGACTTTGCCCTAAACGTGGCTAGCCGAAACGTATGGCTGCAAACCGTCGGCGGCCTCTCGTCCGAAGTTCACGATTCAGCGCACCTGTCCGGCTCGATGTGCTCGTCCGATGATGCGTGCCGTTCGTGGACCGGCAACGACGTCATCCGTGGATAGAGGATCGCTGGACCGAGCCATCGCGCAACGAAGCGGCGTAGTGCGATTCCGTCGCGTGGCGGCTGCCCGGGATCGGTCAGGAGCGACTGCACTGTGCGCAAGGTCATTTCGGCAAGCTCATTGAGCGCAGTGGCGTCGAAGCCGTGAAGCTTCCAATCGACATCGAGGCGGTGGAAGGCCGACAGACAGAAAATGATCGCTGTGTCGGAGGTGAGCGAGACGGCAGCTTCGCCCCCAGGTGTCCGGGTAAGCAAGCTCTCCAACTGTGGATCGCCGATGAGGTTCTCAACTGCGAACGAGATGATTTCGACGACCGCAGTGACCGGGTCGTTGATGCCGCTGACGTGGTCTACAACTTGGTCGACGAAACCGTTGACCGCACGCATCGCGCTCGCGACGAGCAGCGCGTCGGCATTGGGAAAGTACCGGTATACCGTCTGACGAGTGACTCCGAGCCTTCGGGCTACGTCGGCAAGCCGTAGCGCCGATCCGTGTTCAGCGATCACGTCGTCTACCGCATCCAGAATGCGGGCGATCGCCTCCTCGTCCGAGGCGGGTGTGACACCCGCCCAGCCGCGACTACGCATCCGCTGCCACAAGCATTTCGCTGTCGAACTCGATCTCAAGTGTCGTGGGGCCGGTCATTCCGAGCAGGGATTTCCACGGCGCCGGGGCGATACGGTGGGGTGCAGTGAGACGTCGGGTGAGGATCGTGAGTGCTTCCGCCAATTCCCGGCGTGCGAGGTTCGCCCCTAGGCAGTAGTGCGCACCACCACCGAAAGTCAGAATCGCGGGCACGTCCTTACGCGCGATGTCGAACCGATCTGCATTCTCATAAATCGCTGGATCACGGTTGGCCGCAAAGGTGTTCACGACTACCAAGGTGCCCGCGGGGAACGTGTACCCGCCAAATTCGGCATCCTCGGTAGCGGCTCGCACTGCGATACAGACCGCGGGCGAGTGCCGCATGCTCTCCTCAACCGCCTGCATCGCAAGCTCTGGTTGCTCACCGAGCTTCGCCCATTGATCCGGATGCTCGCACAGCACCTGCACCGACGCGGCCAGTTGGTTTCGCGTCGTGTCCGTCCCCGCCATCAAAAAGCCAGCCACCAGCATGCGCAGTTCATCCAGATTGAGCCTGTCGCCCTCGCTTTCGGCGCGTATGAGCTCAGACAACAGATCATCAGTCAGATGCCTCCGGCGTGCGGCGACCATGTCATCCACGTAGGCGTCCAGTTCGCTCCACGACCGCATGATCGCGGCTTCATCGAAGGTGACGTCGGGCTGAAAGTTGAAAGCCTTGAAGATCTGGTCGGTCCACTGTGCGAAAAGGTGCCAGTCTTCCCGAGGCGCACCGATCAGCGCACACATGATCGGGGTGGGATAGGGCCGCGCGATATCGGTCACCACGTCGCAACGACCGACCTCTACCACTTGATCGATCAGCTCGTTCACCACCTCATGGATCGTGTCCTGAAGGCGTGAGGTCGAGCGGGGAGTGAACGCCCTGGACACCAGCTTGCGTAAGCGAGAATGTGGCGGACCTTCGAGACCGAGAAGGCTGCTCATCATCTTGTCGTAGAGCGGACCTGAGGTGATGCCCTGCGCTGCCAGTGTGAGGCCGGGTGGCAACCGAAACCTGCTGTCGCGCAGGATATCCCGAGCCAAATCGTAAGTCAGTATTTCCGGACCGAGCGGGCCAATGGCGATGGGCGCACGCGATTGCGCAATTCGCACGTCTTTGAGGATGTCCTGCGGAGTAGCGGTGAAGTCGTAGCTGAACGTGGGCAGGCCAGCTTCGAAGACGTTGGGAGCGGCGCTACTTACGTTCATTGCGATATCTCACATTCCATTGATGCCCCGGCGGGCCAAGGCGCGGACAATTGCGTCCAAAGTGTATGACCATAACGCTGAGCTCGTCAACGCATAACGGTATCTCCACAGGTCAGCGTACCTCCTGACTGCCGTGGTCATACGGAGTGTCGCCTGACGTCCGCATCGCTGCGAGGCGGTAGTTCATCGAGACCCTCGATGCGGTCTGTCTCGCGCCAGACTGCCCGACGCCCACTTTCGCATCAGTCTTAAAGCGGTCGCGGCGACGTCGAGCGCAGCCGCGATCCCGGCCGGGTCGGCGCAACGAGGGCCGCGGCCGGAGCGCACCGTGGCGGCATGACGGCGCAGCGATTCAGCTGCCTCCGCCTCGGTGCGGGCATCGAAAGACCAGCGACCAATCGAGCGTCGTCCGACGCGAGTCGCGAACGCACCTCGGCGTGCAGGGCGCCCGTACCGCCATTTGTACCGCCATTCGGTCAATTTGACCGTGAATTTCCGTGCTTGTTTGTAGCTGCGCTTGGAAACGTTAATCCGTTGTGGCACAACGCTTAAGTTATACACCAGCCGATTTCGTCACCTGACGGTTGTGTGCCAGCAGCAACCACCCACCGCTGCGGATTCCGCGCGGTTTGTGGTCAAGCTTGCGGTTATCGGCCCGACCCCGCTAATTCGCGTAGACGGGAGCGTGGGGGATGTCAATCGTTATGCAGCCCGACGACCCCAGCGTCACGCCGGCCAGCATTGCGGCCACCGCAACAGCTTTCAGTATCTTCTTCGCGCTCTTGGTCCTCATCGATCACACCCTTCTGCTGGCGATCAGCCGCGGCAGATTGACCGCCGTCGGTTCGCCGATGCTATCGCGGGTGTTATGCATATGTGGAATGTTGCGGGAATCAGTGCGCCGGCTGTTGTCGTCACAGCAGCACGCGGCAATCAGCCCGACCGGCGAACACGCAGGTGCGAGCCTGATTGAGCCAGGTTGAATTCAAAATTGGCGTGGCGGCGAGTAAATAGCCCGATGAATACGCAATTAGATTTACGGAGCCAGCAGCACGCTGGCAATGGGAGAGCGACCACAACGCCCGAATAAGTGAGCGGTGAAGTCTACGGCGCCGTAGGAGCGTTGTCGCCATGACCGGCGGCGTTATCGCGGCTTTCATAATTGCCGGCGGTACCTCGAAGTGGTACGCACGGTTTCAAAGAAAGCGGACGCGATGCCCTTAAGAAGCCCGGGTTAAA